>DASVDY010000104.1:0-13817 GCA_036380855.1 Rhodanobacteraceae bacterium | reverse complement strand
CACTTCGCGCATGGCCCCGCCCGCGATCCACGACTGGCCCCTTCCCTACGTCGCCAGACTTCGCACGCGCGCGCCGGCGGACATTGACCTGGTGGTGATCCATTGCACCGAGCTGCCCGATCTCGCGACAGCGCGCGAATACGGCGAACGGGTGCTGCACGGCGACGGCACCGGCAATAGCGGGCATTACTACGTGGACCGCGACGGCGCACTGCACCGCTTCGTGGCCGGTGACCGCATCGCGCACCACACGCGCGGTTACAACGAACGCTCCGTGGGCATCGAGCTGGTGAACACCGGGCGATGGCCGGACTGGTTCGATTCGCGAAAACAGGCGATGCGCGAACCCTATCCGCCCGCGCAAATCGCGGCGTTACTCGAATTGCTGAAAGCGCTCCGCGCGGAATGTCCGAGCTTGCGCTGGATCGCCGGCCACGAGGACCTCGACACCGCCACGGTGCCTTCCAGCGACGATCCGGACACACAGGTGTTCCGCAAGCGGGACCCGGGGCCGATGTTCCCGTGGGATGACGTGCTGCGCGGATGCGGGTTGTCGCGGATGCCGGGCAACCTCGATTTGGGAAAAGAAGCTTTGGACACGGATGAACACGGAAACAGCAGATTTTTTTCTTGATCCGTGTCGATCCGCGTTGATCCGTGTCGAAAGATTCCTTTGACTATAATCGCGCCTCCCGCGAGCCCCGGAATCCTCGATGACCAACCCCCGCGTCGCCGAACTGGTCGAGCTGCTGAAACTCGAACGGCTGGAAGACAATCTCTTCCGCGGCGCCAGCCGCGACATCGGCACGAAATACGTGTTCGGCGGACAGGTCCTGGGCCAGGCGCTCTCGGCGGCGCAACAGACGGTGGACCCGAGGCGCTCCGCCCACTCGCTGCACGGTTATTTCCTGCGCGCCGGCAATATTGATGCGCCAATCGTGTATTCGGTGGAGCGCGCGCGCGACGGGTCCAGTTTCTCCGCGCGGCGCGTGGTCGCGATCCAGCACGGCCAGCCGATCCTCAATTGCGCGGTGTCGTTCCAGGTAGAGGAATCCGGCATGGAGCACCAGACCACCATGCCCGAGGTGCCGAAGCCGGAAGACCTCGAGGCGCCGGAGCCCCTGCCACCGGGCGAGCTGGCGCAATTGCCCGAGAAATTGCAACGCTGGCTGGGGCTGGATGGCCCGTTCGAATTCCGCTACGTGTGGCCGCGCGACGAGCTGCATCCGGCCAGGCGCCCGGCTTTCCAGCACATCTGGTTCAGGCTGACCGACCACGTCGGGGAAGACGGCGCGACCCTGCAACGTGCGCTGCTGGCGTATGCCTCGGATTTCCATTTCATCGGCACCGCGCTGCTGCCGCATGGCGTGTCGTACCTCACGCCGAACCTGCAGATGGCGAGCCTGGACCACGCGCTGTGGTTCCACCGACCGTTCCGGGTGGACGAATGGCTGCTGTATTCGTGCGACTCGCCCACCGCGCAGGGCGCGCGCGGACTGGTGCGCGGCCAGATCTTCAACCGCGATGGGGTGCTGGTGGCGTCAAGCGCGCAGGAAGGCTTGATCCGTTTGCGTGACGGAGAGCGCACGCCGCGCTAACGCATCCGCGCGGGGCGCATCGTAGAATCGGCCCATGCGCCAGATCTACACATCCCCCCGCCACCAGAACGTCGAGCGCGTGGTCGCGTTGATGGCCGAAAACGGCATCGCCACCACGGTCACCAACAAGCGTGCCTACGCGCGCCCGAGCTACTCGCGCTTTTCCTACAGCCAGGCGAACGACGGCGAAGAATGGCCGAAGGTGTGGATCACCCGTGCCGAGGACCAGACCCGCGCGCGGCAACTGCTGCGCGAGATCGGCATCGAACCGGCCACGCGCTACGTGGATGCGCTGGCGGCCGAGCGCAGTCCCGCTGTTCCGGATCCCGGTCGCCACCGCCGCGCGGCAACACGCGCGCGCACGGTCGTGATGGCCGGGGTGGGCGCGGCATTCCTTTTGCTTGTGTTGAAAATGCTCGCTGTGTTCTAGCAAAAACCTCGCAAGCGAAGATCGAAGACGATTCAGGTATCCCGCTTCAACAACCCTTCGCAAACGAACAGCGAAGAATTTGGGCATGCATCGCGACTCGACAACCCTTCGCGAGCGAAGATCGAAAACGATTCAGGCCTCCCGCTTCAACAACCCTTCGCGAGCGTACCCTTGAGGTACTTGCGTTGAACTGAGGTAGACGTGGCACTGCGCTCCGAACGCGTACGCCTGTTCCAGACCCTGCCCCATGCGTGCGGGTACTTCCACGCACGCACCGCGCAGAACCTGGTGCTCGACCCGTCGGCGCCGGAACTGGCGCGGCTCTACGCACTCGCGCTGGGCCGCGGCTTCCGCCGCGCCGGCGGCCATGTCTATCACCCGCATTGCCCCCGCTGCCACGCCTGCGAGCCCTGCCGCATTGACGTCGCGGCGTTCCGGCCGGATCGCAGCCAGCGCCGCTGCCTGCGCCGCAACGCCGACCTGTCCGTCAGCGAAGAGGCCCCCGGCCTGACCGACGAGCGCCACGACCTGTACGCGCGTTACCTGCACGCCCGTCATCGGGGTGGCGGGATGGACGAGGCCAGCGGCGAGGATTTCTCGCATTTTCTGGTCGCATCGTGGAGCCCGACGGTATTCCTGGAATTCCGGTTGGGCGGGAAGCTGCTCGCGCTCGCGGTCACCGACATCTGCGCCACCGGCATTTCGGCGGTCTACACCTTCTTCGATCCCGGCCTGCCCGCGCGCAGCCTCGGCACCCACGCGATCCTGAGCCAGATCGAGTTGGCGCGCCGGCATGGCTTGCCCCACGTGTATCTCGGCTACTGGATCGCCAACCACCCGAAGATGGGCTACAAGTCCCGCTTCGACGCACTGGAAGTGCTGGGGCCCGATGGGTGGCAGAAGTTGCGCGCCCGCCGCGATCCGGCATGAAAGCCGCGGCGCTCGCGCTGGCAGCCATGGCCACCGTCGCGGGCCCAGCCTTTGCGGCCTCCACGGCCAGCGCACAGGTTGCGGCACTGGAACGGCAATGGCTCGCCGCGATTCTCCACAAGGACCGCCACGCTCTGGAAACCATCCTGGCCCGCGGCTTCGTGGACATCAATGCCAAGGGGCAGGTGCGCGACCGCGACGAAGCAATCGCGCATGCGTCCGCACCGGCCCACACCACCCAAGCCATCACGCAGTTGAAGGTGCGCGTCTACGGTGCCACCGCGATCGCGACCGGCATCAATACCGTGCATTCCACGGCGCAAGGCTGGACGGCAGAGGTCGCCTTCACCGACGTGTTCGTGCGCGCCGGCGACGGATGGCAGGCGGTGTCGGCGCAGGAAACCTTGCGCAAGCCCGGGGACGGCTGACGGGCCATTGTTCGCATTCAAACCAATTACTTGCGGCGGCTTTCTTAGTCCGGCTCGATGGTCCGCAAGCCGGCTTGTTTGCGGATATGATATCTAAGTGATATCGTTTTAACGTGCACAATCCGGAGCGCGTCATGAACGAAACCAGGGCTCATTCCATTTCCGGCATCCCCACCGCGATCGTGGTGGTGCTGTGCTTCTTCGGCTGCGGCGCGTTGTTCTTCGGTGGCGGCGTCGCGCAACAGCCGGGTTACGTGGCCGCGGCGGTCGTCGCCTTCGTCATCCTGGTCTTCCTCACCAAGGGTTTTTTCCAGGTGCAGCCCAACCAGGGCATGGTGATGCAGCTGTTCGGCCGCTACGCCGGCACGGTGCGCGAGGAAGGTCTGCGCTGGACCAACCCGTTCTACGCCAAGCGCCCGGTTTCGCTGCGCGTGCGCAACTTCGAATCCTCGAAACTGAAGGTCAACGACTCCGACGGCAACCCCATCGAGATCGCCGCGGTGATCGTATGGCAGGTGGTGGACACCGCCGAGGCCGTGTTCCAGGTGGACGACTACGAAAACTATGTCCACATCCAGAGCGAATCGGCGCTGCGACAAATGGCGCAGAGTTACCCGTACGATGCCCACGACGACGACAAGCCGTCGCTGCGCAGCCACGGCGACGAAATCACCACGCACTTGCGCGACGAAATCCAGGAACGGCTCGGCAAGGCCGGCGTGAAGGTCATCGAGGCACGCATCAGCCACCTCGCCTACGCGCAGGAAATCGCGCAGGCGATGCTGCAACGCCAGCAGGCCGGCGCGATCATCGCCGCGCGAACGAAGATCGTGGAAGGCGCGGTCAGCATGGTCGAGATGGCGCTGGAACAATTGAGCCAGCGCGGCGTGGTGCAACTGGACGAGGAGCGCAAGGCGGCGATGGTGTCCAACCTGCTCGTGGTGCTGTGCGGCGAGCGCGGCACGCAGCCGGTGCTCAATACCGGCACGCTTTACTCGGGATGACGATGTCCGGCGCGAGTCGCGGCGGGTGTGGAAAACGCTCATTGCCCGGAGACGATTGCCGGTGACCGCCGACAAGAAAGCCTACCCGCTGCGGATCAGCCCGCAGGTGCTGGACGCAGTGCAGCGCTGGGCCAACGACGAGTTGCGCAGCGTCAACGCGCAGATCGAATATCTGCTGCGCGAGGCGCTGCGCAAGGCGGGGCGGCTGAAAACCGAACAGGAAAACCGGAGCACGAAGAAATGAATCGAACGAGCCTCACCCTGCTCGCCCTGCTCGGTATCGCCGCAACGGCATCCGCGGCTCCGCCGCCTCGGCCCGCCACCCACCAGGCGCCCATCACGCCCCCGGCGGCGACCGCCGCCCCCGCGGACAAGGCGATCAATCAATTGGCGCCGCAGGCGGCGGCCGCCGAGATCGAGTCCTGCATCGGCAAGACCGATGCGCTGCTCGCGGCGCTCGACAAGGGCGACTACCAGGGCGCGGAGATGGACTTCAATCCCACCATGCAGGCCGGCCTGCCGCCCGGGCAGTTGAAGCAGGCCTGGGAATCGCTGCCGTCACGCTTCGGCACGCCGGGCCCGCGCGGCGCACCGCACAACAGCCTGAGCGGCGGTTACGTCGTGATCACCGTGCCCATGCCGTTCGAGAACATGATGCTCGCGGCACAGGCGGCGTGCTCGGCGGACGGCAAGATCGCCGGTTTCCACGTCATGACGCTGCCCGCGCCGGAACCCGAGCCGGCCGCGAGCGCGGCGCCCTCTCCCGCGCCGGGGCACGATTGAGCATGCGGGCGGACGGCGTTCCACCTCCCGCGCGCTGCGAAAGCGAGGCCGAGCGCCGCGCGCTGGTCGAACGTGCATTCGCGCTGGGCGTGCCGCGCAGCTATGCGCGCGCCCGCAACCTGCGGCAAGTGAGGGAACCGAAGCGACTGGCCTCCATCGGACTGGACATCCAGCAACGCGAGCAGTGGCTCACGCCGGCGGCGGCACGCGCGTTTGCCGCCATGCGCGAAGCCGCCGGGTGCGACCGCGTCGAATTGCAGGTGGTCTCCGCATTCCGCTCGATCGCCTACCAGCTCGGCATCATCGAACGCAAACTGCAGCGCGGGTTGGCGATGGACGCGATCCTGCGCGTGAGCGCCGCGCCCGGTTACAGCGAACACCATTCCGGTCGGGCGCTCGACCTCACCGCGCCCGGCTACGCACCGGTCGAGGAGATATTCGAGCAGTCCGGCGCTTTCGCCTGGCTGACCCGCAACGCCCCGCGATTCGGGTTCAGCCTGTCCTATCCGCGCGGCAACCGGCACGGCATCGCGTACGAACCCTGGCACTGGTGCTGGCACCCAAGGCTTCCCGCGCAGGATGCGTTCCAGTAGCTCGCCCCGGTGGGCCAAGCGTGCGCGGGCGCACGCCACGGATCATCCATGCCTGGACGGCTGGTATGTTCCGGGGACCGTGCGGGCGCCGATGGACAATCGGTTCCAGGCATTGATCGTGGCGATCGCCAGGGTCAGGTCGGACAACTCCTTCTCGTCGAATTGCGCGCGCACCTGCTCGTACACCTCGTCCGGCGCGTTCGTGTCCGCCACCCGCGTCAGCGCTTCCGTCCATGCCAGCGCCGCGCGTTCGCGCTCGCTGTACCAGGGACATTCGCGCCAGGCCTCCAGCGTGTAGAGGCGCTGCTCGCTTTCGCCGATGGCGCGCAGGTCCTTCGAATGCATGTCCAGGCAATACGCGCAGCCGTTGATCTGCGAAGCGCGCAGTTTGACGAGATGGACCAGCGAGGCCTCCAGGCCGCAACCGTGCAGGTATTTCTCCAGGCCCAGCATGGCCTGATAGCCGCCCGGCGCGGCCTTGGCGTATTCGAAACGTGCTTTCATGGCGTGTACTCCTCGATCGTTTCCGCGATCCGGCGTGGTTCCGGCGGCGAAGCGCACGTGGTGCAGTTCAATCCTGCGATCGCTTGACCGGCTTGCCCGGCTGCTTCGGCGGATTGGCTGCCTCGCAGATTTTCCAGAGATAGAAACTCGCCAGCGTGCGATACGGTGCCCAGCGCTCGCCGAATTGCTCCAGCGCGAGCGGCTTGGGCATCTCCTCCATCCGGTGCACGATCTGCACGCCCTTGCGGATGCCAAGATCGTGCACGGGCAGCACGTCGGCGCGGCCGAGCCGGAACATCAGCATCATCTCCACCGTCCAGCGGCCGATGCCGCGCACCTGGACCAGGTGATCTATCAATTCCTGGTCCTGCATGCGCGCCAGCTGCGCAGGCGTCGGTACCACGCCCGCGCGTGCCTTCGCCGCCAGATCGCGAAGCGCGGCGATCTTGTTGCGCGACACGCCGGCCGCACGCAGCGCCTCGTCGCTGGAAGACTCGATGCCCGCCGCGCTGATTTTCTTCCCGCGCGGCATCAGTTTTTCCACGCGACCGACAATCGTGGCGGCGGCCTTGCCGGACAACTGCTGATAGAGGATGGAGCGCGCCAGCGCATCCACCGGCTCGAAGCGTGCGGAAAAATCCCGTTCCAGGGGCCCGATCTTCTTCATCCATGCGCCCAGCTTCCTGTCGCGCTTGTGGAGATGCGCTACCGCGGCTGCGTAATCGAAGCCACGTGGGATCAGGGTTGTTGTGACCACTTCAAACTCCCGGGCAAAGGCTCTGGACGGGGATCAACACGGATGGACACGGATAAGGCAATTGCCTTCGTCGTTTGCTTCCATCTGCCTTTGTCCGCGTCAATCCGTGTCAAAACCGGCTCTTCGGATCACCGCGACGCCCAGCGCGATCCACCCGAGGATGAAACACACTCCCCCGAACGGGGTGATCGCGCCGGCCCAGTCCGGCGCACCCAGCGCGAGCGCGTACAGGCTGCCGCTGAACAGAAGGACGCCGACGGCGAAGAACCATGCCGCCGCGCGCGCGCATATCATCGTGGCGAGCGCAAAGGCCAGCGTGTGCCAGAAGTGGTATTGCACCGCGGTGCGCCAGATCTCCATCTGCAATGGCGACAACGAACCGCGCAGCGCGTGCGCGCCGAACGCGCCGAGGGCCACGGCGCTGGCCCCGAGGATCGCCAGCACGCTGCCTGCCTCGCGCGGGATGCGGGCCGCGCTCACGGGAAGGCCCGGCGAACGTGCCGGCGCCGGCGGGCGCGCCAGCCGGCGTACGCCAAACCGATCAGTGTCAGCACGATCGGCACCAGCAGGACGTCGAGGAACTTCAGCCGTGCCGCAAGTGCCTCGATGTCGGCGTTGAGCTGCCGCTGCACGTCGCGCAGCTCGCCGCGGATCTGCAGCTTGCGATTCATGAACTGGGCAACCGCGCTCTTCTGCGAGGCATTCAGCCCGGAACTGCCGCGGCTCTGCAACGCGGCCAGGCGGTTTTCGGTGTCCGCCAGTTCGCCCAGCAGCTCGTTCTGCTTGGACTTGAACTTCTCGTCCGCCGCACGGCGCAGGTTGTCCACGGTGGTGAACGGGCGATCCGCGATCGCCCGCCCGCGGATGGCGATCAGGTCGGACGACCCGGTCATGTCGTCCACCGCGTTGACGAAGAAATCGCCATTGTTGGCGAAGGCGTTCGCAAGCAGTTGCCCGAACGAGGGCGTCAACTGCACCCACAGCCTGTCCGACAACATGTCGGTATCGGCCACCAGCAGTACCTGGTCCTCCACTTGCGAGCGCGCGATGTGGCCCGGATCGTGGCGTTCCGGGAATGCGCTGGCGAAGCGACCGAGCGCGCGCGCCGCGATCGCGTAATGCTCGCCGGTCGGCGCATAGCCGTTGTAGAGCGAAGCCGGATCCACCGCCTCGCGCACGCGCTGCGCCGAAACGAGCATCGCATCGCCCGAGCTCTGGATCAGCGGCACCAAACGGGTGGCGGTGTCGGGCGCCAGCTCGAAATGGCCGGCGCTGGAAACATTGATCACGCCGAACGCCGCAGTGCCCGGATCGCGGTGGTTGAGATCGTCGTCCGAGAACCCCAGCACCGCGGGATGCCGCAACGGCACGGAATCCGGGCTGGGCTGGATGGTCAGCGCCCGATCGCGATCCAGCACCACCTGATCCGGGTCGAACGCAATGCCCCACGCATTGAACAGCTTCGGCAGGTCGGACGCGTTGCCGGCATCCAGCTCCGCGTCGGGGTCCACGAACGCGACCAGGTGCCCGCCGCGCAGCACATACTGGTCTATCGCGTACACCGCATCGGCCGGCAGCGCGCGCGGCTGGACCAGCACCAGCACGTCGGTGTCCGTGCCGATCTTTTTCAATGCGTCGGCCTGCAGCATGCGCACGTCGAACAACTGGCGAAGCTGCTGCAGGGCCGCCCAGGGGCGCTGCGATTGCCCGGTCGCGGCGTCCGTGCCACCCGCAATGGGCAATCCGCTCAGGATGTCCACGCGCGGCCGGCGCCGCTGGCCCAGGTCGAGCAGCAACTTGGCGAGGTCGTATTCGAGGTAGGGTTCGCGATCGGGCAGGAAAAACGGGATCGAGGCCGTGCGCCCGCTGGCGAGATTGCGCCCGGACAGCCCGAAATACAGCTTCTCGTCGCCGTTTCCACCGGGCATGGCGGTGAGGCCGGCCGCGGCGGCGCGATCCTGTTCCTCCGAAAAGGGTTGCGGATCCACCACCTTGAGCGTGATCCGGCCGTCCGAATTGCGGGCGATCTCCTCCAGCATGTCGGTGACCCGCTGGTGGTACGCGCGCAGTTGCGGCAGCTCCCGGCTGACGCGATCGGAAAAATACAGCGTCAGTCGCAACGGCTGGCGCACCGAGGAAACGATGTGCAGCGTGCCGGGCGAGAGGGTGTACAGCTTGTCGGCGGTGAGGTCCACGCGCACACCGCGCAAGCCGGCCGAACTGGCCCACAGCAGAACCAGATAGGCCGCGAGCAGCAGCGACAGCGCGAGCGATGCACGAAGGCGCGGGCGTCTCGACAGCCTCACGTCACGTGCCCCGCTTGGTGTCGAGCACGACCACGCAGGCCGCCAGCCAGAACGCGATCGTCAGGATGAAATACACCAGGTCGCGAAGGTCCAGCACGCCGCGCGAGATCGCGCTGAAGTGCGCATACAGGCTCAACTCCGAGAGCGCCCCGGCCAGCGTGGGCCAACCCAGCGTCTGCAGCGGGGTCTGGACCAGCGGATAACCGGCCATCAACAACAACAGGCAGATGGTGACCGCGAGGATGAACGCGATCACCTGGCTGCGCGTCAGCGCGGACGCGCATTCGCCGATCGCGAGGAAGGCGCCGGCAAGGAGAAAACTGCCGATGTACCCGGTGAGGATCACGCCGTTGTCCGGATTGCCGAGGTAGTCAACGGTGAGCCACATCGGGAACGTCAGCGCAAGCGCCACGCCGATCGCGATCCATGCCGCGAGGAACTTCGCGAACACCGCCTGCCAGGGCCGGATCGGCAACGTGAGCAGCAGCTCCAAGGTTCCGCCGCGGCGCTCCTCGGCCCACAGCCGCATCGCCATCGCCGGCACCAGCACCAGGTACAGCCACGGGTGGAACTGGAAGAACGGTTGCAGGTCGGCCTGCCCGCGCTCGAAGAACCCGCCGAGATAGAAAGTCGCCGCGCCCGCCAGCAGCAGGAAGATCACCGTGAACAGCCACGCGACCGGGGTGGCGAGATAGCCGCGCAATTCGCGCAGCAGGACGCCGGCAAACGCGTCGCCCTGCAGTTGCCTGCCGCGGAATGCGTTCTCGTCGGTGCAGGTCATGCCGCGATCTTCGCCCCGGGCGCCTCGGTGACGCGACGGAAGACTTCTTCCAGCCGGCCGCGTTCGAGCTGCAGTTCCTCCACCTGTACATGCTGGGCTTCGAGCAGGCGCTGCACTTCGCCGAGGATGTGCTTGCCGACGCGCGGGAAAACCGTGACGCGACCGTCGCCAGGATCGATCTCCACGCCATCCACGTCCGGCAGGCGCGCAAGAAGTTCGCGTGCCAGCGCACTCGCCGGCGCATGGAAACTGACCGCGCCGTGGTAGCGCGATTGCGACTCCAGTTCTGCGGGCGTGCCTTCCGCGCGCAGGCGGCCGCCGGCGAGGATCGCGACCCGGCTGCAGAGCGTGCGCGCCTCGTTCAAGGCGTGCGTGCAAAGGATGATCGCGCGGTTGCGCGCCATGTCGCGGATCAGCGCATGCACTTCGCGTTGCTGGTTGGGATCCAGGCCGTCGGTGGGCTCGTCGAGGATCAGTGCCGGCGGATCGTGCATCAGCGCCTGGGCCAGGCACACGCGCCTGCGGAACCCTTTCGAAAGCGTCTCGATCGGCTGTTCCAGCACCGACTCAAGCTGCAGCAGGCCGATGATCTCGTCCAACCGCCGGTTGCGCGGAATGCCGCGCAGGCCGCGCACGCGCGCGATGAAGGCCAGGAATTCGCGCACGCTCATTTCGCCGTAGCTGGGCGCGCCTTCGGGCAGGTAACCCAGCGCGCGCCGCGCCGGAACCGGGTCGCGCACCACGTCATGCCCGCACACGCGCGCACGCCCGGAACTGGGCAGCAGGAAACCGGCGATCATGCGCATCGAGGTGGATTTGCCGGCACCGTTGGGACCCAGCAGGCCGAGCACCTGCCCCGCCGCCACGCGCAGGTTCAGGTCGTCCACCGCTTGCAATGCGCCATAGCGCTTGCCGAGGCGTTCGGTTTCGATCATCGGCATATGGTATGCGATCTGCCCCGATCGCGAAGGTCGCAATGCGGGGTATCCGTGCCGGGACGCCTCGAGCGCATCGCCCGTGGGACACGGAATGCGCGCAAACGAAAAGCCCGCCTTGCGGCGGGCTCTTCGTTCCGATGCGATCGCATCAACCGTGCTTGCGCCTGGCAGGTTTCTTCGCGGCCGGCTTTTTCGCGGCTTCCTTCTTGCCGGCCTTGCCTGCGGCGGGGTTCTCCGCCGGGGCTGCCGCGCTGGATGCCGAAGCCGGCGCCGCGCCGGACCATGCCGCCGGATTCAGCGGCGGCAATGCCTGCACCTTGCCGGAAGCCTGTTCCGGCGTCTGCTGCGGCACGTCGCCCTGCAACGGCAGGAATACGCGGAACTGCTGCTCGTCGTAAGCGACGTTCGGCGCCGAGACCAGTTCGTCGTAATAACGATGGGTGGTGTCGTCGAAGGTGTAGCCGTGGGTCAGCGCGTACGCCTTCAGCGCCAGGCGCATCAGCGGGATGCCTGCCGGCGTGCCCTGCCAGTCGGCTTCCAGGGCAGGGCCGCCCGGCAGCATGCCGGCGCGGACATTGGCGTCCACGATCAGGTTGCCCTGCGGCCCGGTGCTGCCCGGCGCAGGCTCGGCCGGCGGCGTGCCGGCGGAAGTGGCCGGCGCCGGTGCGGCGCCAGGCGAATTGGTCGGCTTGGCGGTGATCTGGGTGAGGTCGTGGCCCTGCCCGTCAATGGTGATGCTGGTGCTGTCAATCGGCACCGCCACGTCGAACACGTAATTCTCGTCGCCATAGTCGGTGGTGATCGTGATGCGCGGCCCGCTCTGGTGCACGCCGAGCTTCTTCATCGCCGCGTCAATCTGCTGCATCGCCTTGGCGGTGGCGGCATCCACATCGTCCAGCGTGCGCGGCGCGCTGGTGGAAACGAACAGGATCGCCTGCGGCGGGGTCTGCACGATGCGCGTGCCGATCTTGGTGTAGTCCACGTTGGGGATGGACGCCATCGTGTTCTGCAGGTTGTTGAGGCCGTACTGCAGCAGCGTGTCCGGCGCGCCGCGCAGGAAGAACTGCGAATAGCGGTCCAGCAGATTCCAGCCGTAGTCCACGTCGTAGGACCAGGTGACCTTGGTCAGGCGCTGGTTGTTGGTCGGTTGCAGATCCAGCGTGAACTGCTTGTTGTGGCCGCGCCAGCTCGCGCTGTCCATGGACCACACGATCTGGCCGGAGCCGTTCGGTGCAAGGTTGCCCGAGACATTGGTGAGCGTGGTCGGCGCGACGCGGTCAATGCCGCCGCTCCATTGCACCTTGGCACCCGGGCCGTAGGCGGCGCCCGACGTGGCCAACTGCAGGCCGGGATCCTCCGCCTTCAGCACCTGCCCGGCGTAATCGTCGAAGCGCCGGAAGTTGTTCAGCACGTCGTAGATCTGGTGCGGGTCGTGGCTGATGGACAGCGACCGCTGGATATGGCCATGGCTGGGCAGGAACACCCCGACAATCACGGCCAGGATGAAGACCATGATGATGGCCACGATGAATTCAAGCACACGCGTCATGCCAGCAGTCTCCGCACTTTTCAGTATGTGGATCGTCGGGGGTCGCGCACGGCAGGTTTGCGTCCCCATCCGCCGCGCAGCACGCGCGCCGAATGGCGGATGGTAGCCTCTCCTGAGCGCGGACGCCATTGGTCGGGGTATCGGAAGCGCCAGGCTGTGCGCCAATCGAGGGAACTGTCACGGTCGTTTACGTTGACGGGTGTTGCACGACGGCCGCGCCAAGGTGTGGCCATGGCGCCCCGCCAAGCTCCCAAGCCGCCCGCCGGCGCCGCCCCGCCGAAGGTGCCGCTGGCCAAGCCGGTGAGCGTGGTCCCGCGCGGACGGCTGGCTTCGGTGCGCCGCGAAGCGGCCAATTGCCACGCCTGTCCGCTGTGGCGCGGCGCCACCCAGACCGTGTTCGGCGAGGGACCATCGCACGCGGCGGTGATGCTGATCGCCGAACAGCCAGGCGCTCAGGAGGACCGCGAAGGCCGGCCCTTCGTCGGCCCGGCCGGACGCATGCTGGATGAAGCGCTCGCCGCCGCAGGGCTGAATCGGGAGGCGATGTACGTCACCAACACGGTCAAGCATTTCAAGTACGAATTGCGCGGCAAGCGTCGCCTGCACAAAAGCGCCAACGCATCCGAACAGGCCGCCTGCCGGATGTGGCTTGCTGCGGAACTGCTGCGCGTGCAACCGCGCGTGGTGGTGGGCCTGGGTTCGATGGCAGCGCGCACGATGTTCGGCGATGCCTTCCGCATCACCCGCGAGCGCGGCGAATGGCGCGTCATGGGCGAGGACATACGAGGCATCGCGACCTGGCATCCCTCCGCATTGCTGCGCATGCCCGATTCGAAGTCGCGTGCCGCGGCGCTCGAGGAATTGGTGACGGATTTGCGGAAGGCGGCGGAAGCGGCAGGGAAGTAAGCAAGTACCGTCATGCCGGGGCCATCGCCGACTTGTCGGCGATGGGACCCGGAATCTGCCCTCCGGCCATCCATAAAGGCAGACTGCAAAGTCCGTCCATGGACTTTGCCCTTCGGGCCAACCTTCGGTTGTCCAAATTCGTTCCAGGCGAATTTGTCCGGGTACTGCCTTCGGCAGCCCCGGAATGACGGGGATGATTGTTCTTCGAGTCCCGAGTCCCCGGTCCCCGGTCCCCGGTCCCCGGTCCCCAGTCCCCAGTCCCCAGTCCCCAGTCCCCAGTCCCCAGTCCCCAGTCCCCAGTCCCCAGTCC
>DASVDY010000103.1:0-5315 GCA_036380855.1 Rhodanobacteraceae bacterium | reverse complement strand
TCGTGCTGGTCGTTGAGCGTGTTGAGCGTCTGGCAGAAGCCGATGAAGTCGCAGGGGATCAGCCGCGTGCCCTGGTGGATCAACTGGTAGAACGAATGCTGGCCGTTGGTGCCCGGTTCGCCCCAGTAGATCGGCCCGGTGGCGTAGTCCACGTGCCCGCCGTCCAGCGTGACGTGCTTGCCGTTGCTCTCCATCGTCAGTTGCTGGAGATAGGCCGGGAAGCGCTTGAGGTACTGCGCGTACGGCAGCACCGCCACGGTCTGCGCGTCGAAGAAGTCGTTGTACCAGACCGCGAGCAGGCCCATCAGCATCGGCAGGTTGCGCTCGGCCGGTGTGTTCTTGAAATGCTCGTCCATGGCGTGGAAGCCCGCGAGCATGTCCTCGAACGCCTCCGGCCCGATCGCCAGCATCGTGGACAGGCCGATCGCCGAATCCATCGAGTAGCGCCCGCCGACCCAGTCCCAGAAGCCGAACATGTTGTCGGTGTCTATGCCGAACTTTTCGACTTCCTTCTCGTTGGTCGAGACCGCGACGAAGTGCTTCGCCACCGCCGCCTCGTTGCCGCCGAACTGCTGCAGGCACCACTGCCGCGCGACGTGCGCGTTGGTGAGCGTCTCCAGCGTGGTGAAGGTCTTGGAGCAGATGATGAACAGCGTTTCTTCCGCGCTCAGGTCGCGCGTGGCTTCGACGAAGTCGGTCGGGTCCACGTTGGAGACGAAACGGAACACCATGTCGCGCCGGCTGTAATCGCGCAGCGCTTCGTAGGCCATCACCGGACCGAGGTCCGAGCCGCCGATGCCGATGCTGATCACGTTGCGGATGCGCTTGCCGGAATGGCCCTTCCATTCTCCGTCGCGCACCTTGTTGCAGAACGCGGCCATGCGATCCAGCACCGCATGGACTTCCGGGATGACGTTTTCGCCGTCCGTCTCGATGTACGCGTTGCGCGGCGCGCGCAGGGCCACGTGCAGCACGCTGCGCTGTTCGGTCTCGTTGATCGGATCGCCGCGGAACATCGCGTCCCGCCGCTGCTCCACCCCGCGCGCCCGCGCGAGGTTTTGCAGCAGGCGCAGGGTTTCAGCCGTGACCAGGTTCTTGGAGTAGTCCAGGTACAGGCCCGCGCCTTCCACCACCAGCTTGTCGCCGCGATCCGGATCGTCCGCGAACAATTGCTTGAGCGTGGTGCCGCGCAGGGATTGCCAGTGTGTCTGTAGAGCCCGCCATTCCGTTGAACCCGTCAGTGAAGTAGACACGCCGATGCCCTCCAGAGCTTCTTGCAGATGGCCGTAAACCTTCCCGTCATTCCGGACGCGGCGAAGCCGCGATCCGGAATCTGCTCTTGCGGTTACGTCTCTCGAAGAGCAGATTCCGGGTTCCGTCCGCGATAAAACCGCGGCCGGCCCCGGAATGACGTCCGCGCTGCACTTGCATGTTCACTGCTACGCACTCCGCTTGCCCGAAACCTGCGCGGCCTTGTCGGCGATGCGCTTCAGCAATTCGTTCCAGGACTTGTCGAAGGACTCCTTGCCCTCGCGCTGCAGTTGTTCGGCGAGCTGCGCGTCGTCAATGCCCGCCTGCCTGAAGCGCGCGATCACCTGCTCGCAATCGCCGCCGTCCTTGCGCATGGGCTGGCCGATGCGACCGTGCTCGGCAAAGGCGACCAGCGTCTTGTCCGGCATGGTGTTGATGGTGTCGGGCGCGGCGAGCGCCTCGATGTAGAGCGTGTCGGAGGCGGACTTGTCCTTGGTGCCCGTGCTGGCCCACAACATCCGTTGCGGCTGCGCGCCGGCGGATTCCAGCTTCTTCCAGCGCGGCGACTCCAGCAGCTCGCAGTAGGCCTTGTAGGTGCGCTGCGCAATGGCGATGCCGAGGCGGTTCTTCAGTTCCGACGGCACCTTGTCCTTCACCGCCACGTCCCAGCGGCTGACGAACAGCGACGCCACCGAGCCCACCTTCGGATCCAGGCCGGCCTCGATGCGTCGCTCGATGCCGCGCATGTAGGCGTTCGCGGCGGCAAGGTACTGCTCGCGCGAGAACAGCAGCGTGACGTTGATCGGCACGCCGTTGAAGATGGATTCCTCGATCGCCGGCACGCCGGCCGGAGTACCCGGGATCTTGATGAAAAGGTTGTCGCGCCCGGCCTGCGCGTGCAGGCGCTTCGCCGCCTCGATCGAGCCTTGCGTGTCGTCGGCCAGCAACGGCGAGAGCTCCAGCGAGACCCAGCCGTCCACGCCCTGCGTCTTCGCGTGGATCTTCCCGAACAGGTCGGCGGCGCGCGTGAGGTCCTGCATCGCCAGCGCGAAGAACGCATCCTCGCCCGCCGTGCCCCGCCCGGCCAATTGCCCGATCTGCTCGTCGTACTCGTCGCCGCCCGCGATCGCATGGTCGAAGATCGTCGGATTCGAGGTGAGCCCGGTCACGGCGTCATCGTTGATGTAGCGCTTCAGCGTGCCGTCGTCCAGGATGCCGCGGGTGATGTTGTCGAGCCACAGGCTCTGGCCGAGTTCGTGGAGTTCCTGGGTCGGGTTCATTGATCGCTCCTGGCCGCCATGGCCTTCCAGATGAAAATTCTTGACGCGGATGGACGCGGACAAACACGGATAGAGCGGATCGGTGGCCGATCACACCGGGCATTACCAAGTGGACAAACGCAACCTCAATCTACTCTTTCGCTTTCTCCGTGGTCATCCGCGTTGATCCGTGTCGAAAATGCTTTTGGCGCCGGCGCGCTTATCCGCGCTCATCCGCGTTGATCCGTGTCGAAGGCTCTTCCGTTCTTTACCGCAGGAAATCCTCGCGTCCGCATCCGCACAGGTCGCCGATGCGCTCCAGCGTGATCTGCGCCGGCGGATATTTTGCGACGAGCTTCGGATCGTGCGCGTAATGGCCCTGGCGCACGAACACCGTGGTGAGTCGTTCGCGCCAGTGTCGCTTAAGCGCATCCAGCACGCGCAACTTGTCTTCGACCATCACGTAATGCCGCGCGGGGAATCGCCGTTCGACGTCGTCCAGCATGGTTTCCTTGTGTACGTAGATCAGCACGTTGCCGCCCACCGCGTCGGCGATGCCGGAAGCGCTGATCTTGCGCGGCTGGATCACCGCGTCTCCATCGGACAACACTACCACCGGCCCGAGCCGCGACACGTGCGCGATCGCATCCAGCGCGCCCGGATACAGGCGTTCGGCGAAGGGGTATTCCAGCATCCACGCGCCGAGATCCTGCGCGCGGATTTCGTCGCCGCACTGCAGCCGGAAACGCTGGATCGCGCCCAGATAATCCGCGTAATCCACATCGCGGCGCACGTCTTCGTAAATTCCGTCGTAGAGCTTGCGCCCCTGCACACCGAACACGCTTTCGATGTGCGAGCCGAGATCGTCCTTGATGCCGTCGTTGTCCAGCAACGTGTCGTCCACGTCGAACAGGAACACGATGTCATGCGTCGCCGTCATTTGGCGGACGTCTTCTTCACCACCGGGTTGTGCCATTCGCCATCCGGTGCGATCAGCTTGTCGGCAGCCTGCGGCCCCCAGGTTCCGGGCTTGTAGCGCGTCACCGGCTCGGCGTCGTCCAGGGCCGGGTCAATGATGCGCCATGCGGCCTCGATGCCGTCGTCACGGCCGAACAGTTCCGAGTCGCCGCGCACCGCGTCGCCGAGCAGGCGCGCATACGGCAGGCGCGGACGCTTGGGTTGCTGGCGCGCGATCAGTTCCACGTTCTCGCCGCGCATGGCCTCGCCCGGTTTCTTGACCCGCGCGCCGGCGGAAATCACCACGTCCGGGCTCAGGCGGAAGCGGAAATAATTGGACTGCTCCGCCTCGATCTTGTCGAACACGTTCAACGGCGGGCATTTCAGGTCCACGAACACTTCGGTGCAGGTCACCGGCATTTCCTTGCCGGCGCGGATGTAGAACGGCACGCCGGCCCAGCGCCAGGTGTCAATGTGCAGTTTCAGCGCGGCGAAGGTTTCCACCTTCGAAGCGCGCGCGACGCCGTGTTCGTGGCGGTAGCCTTCGAACTGGCCGCGCACGACCTCCTTCGGATCGAGCGGCCGGATCGCGCGCAGCAGGCGCTGCCGTTCGCTGCGGATCGCCTCGGCGCCGCTGCCGGTCGGTGCATCCATGGTCAACAGCACCAGCACCTGCAGCATGTGGTTCTGCACCACGTCGCGCAGCGCTCCGACTTCCTCGTAGAAGCTGCCACGCCCCTGCACGCCGAAGGCTTCGGCCATGGTGATCTGCACGCTGTGGATGTAGGTGCGGTTCCAGACCGGCTCCAGGAAGGAATTGGCGAAGCGGAAGTACAGCAGGTTCTGCACCGCCTCCTTGCCGAGGTAATGGTCAATGCGAAAGATCGCGTCTTCCGGGAAGATGCGGTGCAGTGTCGCGTTGAGTTCCCGCGCCGAGCGCAGGTCGCGGCCGAACGGCTTCTCCACCACCACCCGCGCGCCGTCCGCGCAGCCGGAGGCATCCAGCCCCTTGACCACCGTCTCGAACATGCTGGGCGGAATGGCGAGGTAGTGCAGCGGATGCTTCGCCTCGCCGAGCGTCTTGCGCAACTGCGTGAAGGTGGCCGGATCGTTGTAGTCGCCGTTGACGAATCGCAGCAGCTTGCACAGTTTGCGCGCGGCCTTCTCGTCCATGCCGCCGTGCTCGCGCAGGCTGGCGCGGGCGCGATCGCGCAGGCGTTCGAGGTTCCAGTCCGAACGCGCCACGCCGATGATCGGCAGGTCGAATTTCTCGTTCCGGATCAGCGCCTGCAGCGCCGGGAAGATCTGCTTGTAGGCGAGATCCCCGGTGGCGCCGAAGAAAACGAAGGCATCGGATTTCACGGCCATCCAGTATTCCTTTTTGTGAGCGCAGCCGGAGCGGTGCGCAGCGTTCGCGACTTCATTGCAGTTGTCCCATCACGATCCTGACCCGGTGGTCCTTGCCGTCGTCCACCAGCGGAATCGCTGCAGCGGGGTCCGACTGCGAGGCGCCATCCAGCTCGACCCTCGCCACCCCGCGGCACGTGCCGTGCGGATTCTCGACGGCGATCGCGTAGCGCGACGAGCCATGCCGGTATTCGATCTCGAAGCCTTTCCATGCTCTCGGAATGCACGGCTCCATGCGCAGCGTGTCGCCCTGCAAACGGAACCCGAGCAGCCATTCGAGGCCTGCGCGATAGAGCCAGCCGGCCGATCCGGAATACCAGGTCCAGCCGCCGCGGCCCACGTGCGGCGCGACGGAATAGACGTCCGCGCACACGACGTACGGTTCGACCTTGTAACGCTCCACGCCTTCCGGCGTCCGCGTGTGCTGCAGCGGATCGAAGA
>DASVDY010000102.1:0-8277 GCA_036380855.1 Rhodanobacteraceae bacterium | reverse complement strand
ACTTCCGACTGCAGGCCGCCTGCCGCCTGCGTGTCCTTGAGCCACGCCTGCAGCAGGTCGGTGAAACCCGCGAGCTTGACGAAGAAGTGCAGCGATTCCTTCTCGACCGGCTTGGCGCCGGAGACCACCGAATAGGGTTCGATGAGATCCGTCGGGTTGTAGGTGGTGCCGCAAACTTCGCAGGCGTCGCCGTACTGGTCCGTCGAATGACAGTTGGGGCACTCGCCCTTGATGAAGCGGTCCGGCAGGAACATTTCCTTCACCGGATCGTAGAGCTGCTTCACCGGCTTCGATTCGACATGGCCGCCGGATTCGAGCGCGCGCCAGATCTGATACGTGAGCTCGCGATTGGCCGCGCTGTGGGTGCTCGAGTAATGGTCGTAGCGCACGCCGAAATCGCGCAAGTCGGCGGTGTGCTGCTTCCACACGCCTTCGATCAGCGCCTGCGGCGTGATGCCCTCGCGCTGCGCGCGCAGCATGATCGAGGTGCCGTGCGCGTCGTCGGCGCAGACGAAATGCACCGTGTGCCCGGCCATCCGCAGCGCGCGCACCCAGATGTCGCCCTGCACGTGCTCGACGATGTGACCGATGTGGATCGGCCCGTTGGCGTAGGGCAGGGCGCAGGTGACGAGCAGTTCGCGGGCCATCGCAAGCTTCGTGGGCGGAAACGATCGCGGATTATCGCACGGGATGCGGCTCGCACTCTCCCTTGCCTCGGATCACTCCGGGGCCGCGCGACGCGCCGAACCCTGAATCCTTCCCCCTTGGCGCTTGCGGAAAACTTGCGCTCGTCATCCCGGCGCAAGCCGGGACCCAGCGACTCTGATCCTTGACCTCCGAGGCGCGTTGCTCCTGCCGTTCTGCGGGGCAGGGCCGCTCCGTTACAGGCTGACGCGATAGACCACGAATCCGGATTTCTCCGCGACCGCGTCGTAGAGCCGCATCGCGGTCGCGTTGGTTTCGTGCGTGTGCCAGTAGACGCGTCGCGATCCGGCCGCCCGCGCGCGTTCGCAGACGGCTTCGATCAACTTGCGGCCGACGCCCTGGCCGCGCGCTTCGCTGGTGGTGAACAGATCCTGCATGTAGCAGGTCGGCTCGATCGCGGTCATGCTGCGATGGAACAGGTAATGCGCGATGCCGACGATGCGTCCGTCCAGTTCCGCAACCAGCGCGTGCACCGGCTCGTTCCCGTCGAAGAAGCGCGCCCAGGTCGTGCGGGTGATGTCTTCCGGCAACGCGGTCGCGCCGGAGCGCCCGTAGAACGCGTTGTAGCCGTCCCAGAGCGGGCGCCATTGGTCGTAGTCGGATCCGGAGATGGAGCGGACGAGGGTTTCTGGATTCAAGGTTTCGCGCCGGATTGAAAGCACTTCAGGGTTGGGGTGACCTCATGCGATGCCCAGCATGGTGGTTGCGCGCGCCCGTTGCGGAGCCCGGATGAAGCTGCGCCGGCAGCGGAATCGGGTTCCCGGATTCCGCTTCGCTCCATCCGGGCTACTTGCTACTTGCCGGCGGTTATCCTCTCCTGTTCGCTGGAGTTCTCATTTCCGTCATCCCGGCGCAAGCCGCGACCCGGCGCCTTCGCCGATGGACCCTGTCGCTTGTACCGCTCAATCGGTCTTCCTCGTCCACACCTGCGACCGGCCCAGCAGCGCGAAGCCGATGTAGCCGTGCACGTCCAGCTTCTCGCCGTTGTCGGTGAGTCGCAGCCGCACCTTGTAGGTCTTGCCGTTGTGCGGGTCGAGGATCTGGCCGCCGTCCCATTGGTCGCCGTCCTTCTTCACGCCCCACATGATGGTCATGCCTTCGACCGGCTGGTTGTGGCGCTCGCCTTCGCACTTGTCGCAGACCGGATGAGGACCCTGCTCGGAGAACAGCACCTGCTTCACCACGCCTTGCAGCGTGCCGTCGGGCGCAGTGGATATCTCGATGATGGATTTCGGCCGGCCGGTTTCGTCGTCCACCTGGGTCCAGGTGCCGACTGGGGTGTCGTGGGCGACGGGAGCTGGCGTCTCGTCGGCGGCGATGGCGGAAGTACCGGGCAGGGAAGCGAACGCGATCAGCGAAGCGGCGAGCAGGGTGCGCATGGCGGTTCTCCGTTGGCACGCAAAGCCTCGCGCCGCGCGGCGGGCCAGTCAAGCGATCGTTTGAATCGCGGGCTCTGGCATAATTGGCGTTTGCCATTTTCGTCTCTTCGCAGATCACGCCCATGCCTTCCCCCGTCGAATCCCGCGTCCGCGAAATCCTCGCGGGCATCGTTGACCCGCACACCGGCGTTGACCTGGCCGCGGGCGGGGCGATCCGGGCGGTGGGCGTGGACGGCGATCGCGTGGCGGTGGAGATTGCGCTGGGCTACCCGGCAAAGGACTTCCGCGAGGAACTCGCCGCGCAGGTCAAGCGCACGCTGGAAGCCGAGCCCGCAATCGCGCAAGCCACCGTCTCGGTGACCACGCGCATCGTCGCGCACAAGGTGCAGGACAAGCTCACCCCGCTGCCGGGCGTCAAGAACATCATCGCGGTCGCTTCGGGCAAGGGCGGAGTCGGCAAATCCACGGTCGCGGCGAACCTCGCGCTAGCGTTGAGCGCAGAAGGCGCGAATGTCGGCGTGCTGGATGCGGATATCTATGGTCCGAGCCAGCCGCGCATGTTCGGCATTGTCGGCCGGCCGGATTCGCCGGACGGCCGCACGATCGAGCCGATGGCGAATCACGGCGTGCAATTGATGTCCATCGGCTTCCTCGTTGCCGAGGACACGCCGATGATCTGGCGCGGGCCGATGGTCACGCAGGCGCTGACGCAGTTGTTGAACGACACGCGCTGGCGCGACCTGGACTACCTGGTCATCGATCTTCCGCCCGGCACCGGCGACATCCAGTTGACGCTGGCCCAGCGCGTGCCGGTGGCGGGCGCGGTGATCGTGACCACGCCGCAGGACATCGCGCTGCTGGATGCCAAACGCGGCCTGCAGATGTTCCAGAAAGTCGAGGTGCCGGTGCTCGGCATCGTCGAGAACATGGCCACGCACGTCTGCTCGAAGTGCGGCCACGAGGAGCACGTGTTCGGCGAAGGCGGCGGCGAGCGGATGGCTCGGCAATATCACGTGCCTCTGCTGGGATCGCTGCCGCTGGACATCCGCATCAGGGAGCAGGCCGACGGCGGCAACCCGAGCGTTTCGGCGATGCCCGAGTCCGACATTGCCGCGCGCTACCGCGACATCGCGCGCAGGACCGCCGCGCAGTTGTCGCTGCAGGCGAAGAACAAGGCGATTGCCATGCCGAAAATCTCGGTGCAGAACACATGAGCATCAAATCCGACAAGTGGATCCGCCGCATGGCCGCGAACGGCATGATCGAGCCGTTCGAGCCGGGCCAGGTGAAGCACAACGCCGGCGGGCGCATCGTGTCCTACGGCACGTCGAGCTACGGCTACGACGTGCGCTGCGCGGACGAGTTCAAGATATTCACCAACATCAACTCGACCATCGTGGATCCGAAGGATTTCGACTCGCGCAACTTCGTGGACTTCAAGGGAGAGTGTTGCATCATCCCGCCCAACTCGTTCGCGCTGGCGCGCACGGTGGAGTTCTTCCGCATCCCGCGCGACGTGTTGACGATCTGCCTCGGCAAGAGCACCTACGCGCGCTGCGGGATCATCGTCAACGTGACGCCGCTGGAGCCGGAGTGGGAAGGCCACGTGACGCTGGAGTTCTCCAACACCACGCCGTTGCCGGCCAAGATCTACGCCAACGAGGGCGTGGCCCAGATGCTGTTCCTGGAATCCGACGAAATCTGCGAGACCAGCTACAAGGATCGCGGCGGCAAGTACCAGGGGCAGCGGGGTGTCACGCTGCCGCGCACGTAAGGTAGGATTGTTTGAAGATCACGCGTAGGAGCCTGCGCGCAGGCGACGGTCGCGGGCACGCTCGCTCCTACCCAAACGGAGAACCACGATGACCGCACGCACACTTGCTTCGCGCCTGCTGGGCGTATCCATGCTCGCATTGATGCTGGCGCTGTCCGGCTGCTACGGCCGCATACGTGGCGGCGGCGAGACCACGGTCAACGTGCCCACGCATTACGACATGGTCCTGGAGGCCGCCAAGGACGGGCAGTTCATCCTGGATGGCGCAACGCTCAGCCCCGACGATCTCGGCGGCCATTTCCGCTACCTGAAGGATCAGAAGGAATTGCCAAGGAACGTGCTGCTGAAGGATGGTCCGGACCAGAAGATCAAGAACAGCCAGCTCGAATATTTCGCGAGCCTGCAGTTGAGCTTCAACTTCACCGGCTACGTCGAGCGCAAGGGCAAGCTGGAATTGTTGAGCGCGGTGCGGGACAAGAGCGAGCCGGCGAGCGCCGACAGCAGCGACCAGTAGGGCGGGTCTCGATCCGCCGAAAGAGTGCGCGGGGCGGCCTAGCTTTCCGCCCCGCCGCTCAGGCGCGCATCCTCGCGCACGCCAAGGGCCGTTCGCGCGATCACGCGCAAGGCCTCCACCACCCGATCCAGCGGCATGCCCGGCGCGGCATGGCGCCGGGCCTGTTCGGGCAAATAGGGCACGTGGACGAACCCGGCGCGCACCTGCGTGCGCCGCGTCGCGTGCAGCAATGCGTAGAACACATGGTTGCAGACATAGGTGCCGGCGGTCTGCGAAATGTGCGCTTCAATGCCGGCCTCGTGCAGGCGCGCGAGCGCGGCCTTGATCGGCAGCGTCGAGAAATAGGCGGCCGGGCCCCTCGCGACGATCGGCGTGTCCACCGGCTGCGCGCCGGCGTTGTCGGGAATCCGCGCGTCGTCCACGTTGATCGCCACCCGCTCCAGCGAGATGCCCTCGCGGCCGCCGGCCAGTCCGACGGCGATCGCCACGCGCGGCTTCGCCTCCCGCAGCGCGCGGCGCAAGGCGCGCAGCGATCCTTCGAACTCGGTCGGCAGTTCCAGCGCCACGATTCGATGGCGTTGAATCATCTCGCCTTGCAGCGCGCGCACCGCTTCCCACGACGGATTGATCGCTTCGCCCGCGAAGGGCGCGAAGCCGGTGAGGAGGATTTTCGGTTCGTGCGAAGTCATCGGAACACCAGTACGTACATCAGGACCAAGTTCACGACCAGCAGCATCACCCCGGTTTTCCATTGCGCGCGGATCACGTCGTACTGGTTCGGCAGTTCCAGCAACGCCACAGGCACGATGTTGAAGTTCGCCGCCATCGGCGTGAACAGCGTGCCGCAATAGCCGGTCAGCATGCCGAGCGCGCCGAGGATCGCGGGATTGGCGCCGTGCAGGTGGATCAGCAGCGGCAGGCCGATGCCGGCAGTGAGCACAGGGAAAGCTGCGAACGCGTTGCCCATGATCACCGTGAACAGCACCATGCCGATGCCGTAGGCGACGATGCACGCAAGCGCGCTGTTGACGGGAATTGCCATCCGCACGAGCTGCGCGATCGCATCGCCCACGCCGGTCGCCGCGAACACGCCGCCCAATGCCGCAAGCGTGAGCGGCAGCAGGGCCGCCCAGCCGAGCGTGTCCAGCAGGCGCCGCCCTTCGGTCAGGCCGGCGCGCGGCCTGGCACGGGTGACCCACAGCGCGGCGATCAGTGCGACCATGCATGCGAGGGCGAGGCCGGTCAGCGTCATCCGCTGCTGCGCGAACAGATGCGCGCCGAAAATCGCATGGCCGCCGAACAGCGCCACCAGCATCGTGACCAGCGGGATCAATACCGCGGGCGCGAACAGCTTGTGCCGCAACCGCAGCGCATCCGCTTCGCGCAGCGCCTCGTCCCGCTCGCGCACCTCCCCGCGATGCATGCGTGGCGACAGCACCGCCAGCGCGAGCACGCCGACGCCCGCGATCTGCGCGGGCAATTCCCGATGGGCCCTGGCCGCGGCGAGCACGAACTCCCCGCCGGCGAACAGCGCGGCCAGCACGGCCCAGAACGCCGCGTGCCACCAGCGCCGGTCGCGCAGGTTCAGCCATGCCGCTCCGGCAAGGAACAGCGCGAGCAACCAGTAGGCGTGTTCAATGGTCAGCATGCCGTTGGAAAAATGACTTCGAGGTTGAAAGCCTTTGACACGGATTGACGCGGATGAACGCTGATCGAGGGCTTTCCATCCGTGTTCATCCGTGTTGATCCGTGTCCAGGAGCTTCGGCTCGTGGATCGGGTCCGCGGCCCCGGTCGGAGCGGCTGAGGCCCTGAGCCGTCGCGCGAACAGCACGCTGCGCAAGCCATGGATCACGAATGCGGAAATCGCCGTCGGCAGCGCCCACAGCGCGATCTGCAGCGGTTCCAGTTCGATCCCGTGCTGGGCGTAGAAGCCCTGGATCAGCAGCACCGCGCCGAGCGCGATGAACACGTCCTCGCCGAAAAATCGTCCGACGTTGTCGGTTGCGGCGCAGAATGCGCGCACATCGTTCCGCTCACCCTGTTCCAGCGGAGTGCCGCGTTTTTCCGCCGCGGCCTGGGCCATCGGCGCCAGCAGCGGGCGCACGGTCTGTGCGTGGCCTTCGATATCGGTCAGCCCCATCATGCACAGCACCTGGCGGATCGCGAGATAGCTGATCAAAAGGCGCGCAAGCGTGAAGCCCTGCAACCGCAGGATCCAGTTGCGGGCGTGTTCGCGCAGGCCGGCCCGTTCCAGCACGCCGATCGCCGGCAAGGTCAGGACATACAGCAACAATGCGCGTTCGGAAACGAAACTGGTGCCGAGCAGGGCGAGCACCTCGCCGACGCTCTTGCCGGCGGCGAGCCCCGACACCACGCCGGCCGCGATCACCACCGGTACCGGGTTGAAGCGCAACGCGAAGCCGATCACGACCACGGCCACGCCGAGCAGGGGCAGCCAACGCATTACGTGTGCCCCGGGGCGGCCACCCGCAGCCCGGCCTGTTCCAGCGCTTCGCGCAGGCCGCGTGCGAATTCGCCGGCATCGAGTCTGTCGCCATGCACGCACAACGTGTCGGCGGCGATCCGTACCCGCGTACCGTCGTCCGCAACGACTTCGCCCCGCGTGGCTATGGAAAGCGCCTGCTCGATGGCCCGCCCGATGTCTTCGATGACGGCGCCCGCCTGCGAGCGCGGGGAGAGCGATCCGTCCGCGCGATAGCGGCGGTCGCAGAAGCCTTCCTGCGCACAGTCGAGTCCGGACGCGCGCGCAGCCTCAATGGATGCGCTGCCTGCCAGCCCGACCAGGACCAGGTTCGGGTCGAAATCGTGGACTGCTCGCGCGATCGCATCGGCCAGCGCGCGCTCGCGCGCGGCCATGTTGTAGAGCGCACCGTGCGGTTTGACGTGGTGCAGTTCCGCGCCGCCCGCTTTTGCGATGGCCGCCAGCGTGCCGATTTGATGGAGGGTTTGCGCGTAAACCTGATCAGGGGGGATGTTCATCTCGCGCCGGCCGAAACCCTCGCGGTCAGGCAGCGAAGGATGCGCGCCGACCGCCACGCCGTGCTGCAGGCACAGCTCGACCGTGCGGCGCATCGTTTCCGCGTCGCCGGCATGAACACCGCAGGCGACGTTGGCCGACGAAATGTATGGCATGACTGTCGCATCGTCGTAGCCCTCGCCGAGGTCGGCGTTCAGGTCGATCGTTTTCACGCGCCCTGCTCCAGGCGCTTGGCGACGATCGTTTCCATTTCGCGCAACTGGCGCTCGCGTTCGCGCAGCGCTTGTCGTGCTTCTTCCAGGGTGCATGGCACGAAGCGTAGCGCATCGCCTGGGCGGCGTTGTGCGAGCCGCGGCAGATCCACGGCGGCGATCTGGCCGATCCGCGGATAGCCGCCGCTGACCGGGTGCTCCACGGCGAGCGCGATCGGTTGTCCCGACGGCGGCAATTGCACGGTGCCCGCGGCGCACGCTTCGCTCACCATCTCGACCGGTTCCACCAGTTCGAGCGCCTCGCCTTCAAGCCGGCAGCCGACGCGATTGGAATCGGCGGCGATGCGGAAGTTCCGCGCGTAGAGCGCCGCCCGCGATTTCGGATCGAGCAGCCGCGCGTGCGTGCCCCCCATCAGGCGCAGCGGACGGCCCTGGTCGGTGTCGAACCACGGACGCGGATCAATGCTCCACGAAATCGCGCCGGGGTCATCTTTCCATGGAAGCCCGCGCACCTTTTCCTTGCCGCTCAAAAATGAACCTGACCCCGGTTCAAGTCTCGTTTCAAGTCTGTCCCCGTGGCGCAGCGGTCGCCCGAGCGGCCCCAGACCGGAATTGACGTCGAGGCTGCGGCTGCCCAGTACGGGCTCGAAGTCGAAGCCGCCATGCACGGCGAGATACGCGCGGCAGCCTTGCT
>DASVDY010000101.1:0-2876 GCA_036380855.1 Rhodanobacteraceae bacterium | reverse complement strand
CCTTGACCTGGATGGCCTGCAGCGTCGTGGCTTTTTCGGCTTCCTTCTTTTTCCGTGTCTGATCGGCGGTGGCGGTATCGGCATCCGCCGGCGCGGCCGACTGGTCCTGCGAAGTTTGCGGAGCGCTGGCCGCGTTGCCGGTCGGCGCGGCGTTCGCCGCGAATGCCACGGAACATGTACCAAGGCAAGCCGATGCGATGGCCAGTGCCAGAAGGTTGCGTTTCAAGACCATGTTTCTTCCCCCACGGAAGTCGTCACAACGGTTGATGTCAATTACACGGCTGCCGCGCTTCATCTTTCGCGGGCGGAGCCGACGCGGAACTCGCGACGGCGCGCCGGCATGGTAAGCGCCACGAATCCGCACCAAGACATTGCTGCAAACGTATTCATGCGACGCCCATCGCAGCGCAACATGGTGCACGCCGGGCCAATCCGCGGGCGGCATCGCCGTCGCACATCCGCGCATTGGCGTGCTTTGCGCGCGAAGGGCCGCACGCGCGCCGCGCATCGCCGCAACGCGTCATTACTGCACCTGCAACATGCATGAATACGTATGCAGCGCTGTCCCGAATGCCATGGCCCGGCAATTAAGCTTGTGCGCCATTCGCAAGGGGACGTTGGCGTGCCTGAAGTTTCACCTCCATTTCGAGATTCCCGGCCGGAAAAAGCCGCGCCGTGGTGGCGCGGCGCGGTCATCTACCAGATCTACCCGCGCAGTTTCCTCGACACCAACGGCGATGGCGTGGGCGACCTGCCGGGCATCATCCGCCGGCTGGACTACGTGGCGAAGCTGGGCGTGGATGCGGTCTGGATCGCGCCGTTCTTCGTTTCTCCGATGGCCGACTTCGGCTACGACGTGGCCGACTTCCGCGACGTGGATCCGCTGTTCGGCACGCTCGCCGATTTCGACGAACTGCTGGCGAAGGCGCACTCGGCCGGCCTCAAGGTGATGATTGACCAGGTGCTCAGCCACACGTCGGCGGAGCATCCCTGGTTCACGGAAAGCCGGCAGAGCCGCGACAACCCGCGCGCGGACTGGTACGTGTGGGCCGACGCGCGCGAGGACGGCGGCCCGCCCAACAACTGGCTGTCGCTGTTCGGCGGCTGCGCCTGGCAATGGGAGCCGCGGCGCGGCCAGTATTACCTGCACAACTTCCTCGCCTCGCAGCCCGACCTCAACTTCCACAACCCCGACGTGCGCGCGGCCGCGCTCGACAACGTGCGATTCTGGCTCGATCGCGGCGTGGACGGGTTTCGGCTGGATTCGATCAACTTCTGCTTCCACGACGAGCAACTGCGCGACAACCCGTCCAAGCCGAAGGAGAAACGCGTGGGCCGCGGCTTCAGCGCGGACAACCCGTATTCGTTCCAGTACCACTGGTACAACAACACCCGGCCGGAGAACCTCGCGTTCCTGGAAGAACTGCGCGCGTTGCTGGACCGCTACCCCGGCGTCGCCGCACTGGGCGAGATTTCCTCGGAGGATTCGCTGGCGACGATGGCCGAATACACCAGCGGCCGCCGCCTGCACATGGGCTACAGCTTCGAGCTGCTGACCGACGATTTCAGCGCGGCCTACATCCGCGAAACCGTCGGCGCGCAGGAGGCGCAGATGGCCGAAGGCTGGCCTTGCTGGGCAATCTCGAACCACGACGTGGAACGCGTGCTCAGCCGCTGGGGCGACGGGAATGCCTCGGCAGCGATGGCAAACCAGCTCACCGCGATGGTGTGTTCGTTGCGCGGCTCGGTGTGCGTGTACCAGGGCGAAGAACTCGGATTGACCGAGGCCGAAGTGCCTTTCGAACTGCTGCGCGACCCCTACGGCATCACCTTCTGGCCCAATTTCAAGGGCCGCGATGGCTGCCGCACGCCGATGCCATGGGACAGCACGGCCGCCAACGCGGGCTTCAGCGACGGGATGCCGTGGCTGCCGATCCCGGACGAGCACCGCGCGCTGGCGGTGTCCTGGCAGGAAGACCAGCCGGCTTCCACCCTCAACGTCTTCCGCGCATTCATGCGCTGGCGGCATGCGCAACCCGCGCTGCGCCAGGGCGACATCCGGTTCATCGAGACGCCCGAGCCGGTGCTGGCCTTCACCCGCGGGTTCGGGGAGCAGGCCGTGCTGGCGGTTTTCAATCTGTCCGCACAGGCGATGTCGCTGAACCTGCCGCGCAACATCGGACTGCGCCTGCTGGAAGGCCACGGCTTGCGGCAGGGGAGAATCGAAGACAACCTGATGTGCCTGCCGGCCCACGGCACGGTGTTCGCGCAACTCGACCAGGCCGCCCGGCTGCCGCTGGAGAGCGGGCTGGAAGCCGCCAATCACGGGGAATGAAATGAGTGCGACGGCGATGACCGCAACGACGACGCGCGACCGGCGCGCAGCCGTGCGCCTGCTGCTGGCGGTGGCCACGGCGGCGCTCGGCGGATTCCTGTTCGGATTCGACACCGCCGTGATCAACGGCGCGGTGGATGCGATCCGCAATGCCTTCGGGCTGAGCGCGGCGTGGACCGGCTTCGCGGTGTCGTGCGCGCTGCTCGGATCGGCGGTGGGCGCCTGGAACGCCGGCAGGGTCGCGGACGCGTTCGGTCGCCTGCGCGCCATGCAGGTCGCCGCAGTCCTGCTCACCGCCGGCGCGATCGGCGCGGGCCTCGCCGGCAGCGTCGGCCAGATGGTCCTGTGGCGGATCATCGCCGGCATGGGCGTGGGCATGGCCTCGGTGGTCGCGCCCACCTACATCGCGGAAGTGTCGCCGGCGCAGGTGCGCGGCCGGCTCGGTTCGATGCAGCAGCTCGCGATCGTGCTCGGCATCTTCGTCGCGCTGCTCAGCGATGCATGGCTGGCGGGAATCGCGCATGGCGCCGAGGGCATGCTG
>DASVDY010000100.1:0-6901 GCA_036380855.1 Rhodanobacteraceae bacterium | reverse complement strand
GGTGCCGGCGCCGCTAAATTCCAGCGTTATGCGTCAAAGGGGAGAATGCTATGTCTCGTAGCTCGTGGTATTGGTCAAAGATCGACAACGTTGCCGATGCCATCGAAGCATCAAATCTGGGGTTTTGGGCGGCTGTCTTTGTTGCGGTTGTCACTACAGTCTTCGCAACGGTCACCTTGGTACTCAAAAAGGACATCGCGGGCATAAACCCCCTCGCGTACATTGACGCGCTTCTCTTCGCGATAATCGCTTGGCGTATCCGTCGTCGTTCCCGCGCGTTTGCTGTTATTGGACTTTGCCTCTTCATCACCGAAAAGATCGTTCAATTTTCCACGCAACCGCAACTGGTGGGTTTTGCCTTGTTCATGGCCGTTGTAATCACGCTTCTTTTCATCAATGGCGTCAGGGGCACGTTTGCCTTTCATAAGTTATCCGCCAAGGAGGAGCAGTCAGCTCCTCCCGTGGTTGGCGCGTAGCATCAAGTTTGAAGTGCACAATTGATCAGCTTTCATCGAAGCACTCCTTTGGTGTTCTGAATCCCAGTCGTTTCCTGGGCCGATGATTCAATGAGTCGGCAATGAAGCTGCAGTCCTGCTGCGTCACTGCGTCCATGCTCATGCCCTTCGGCAAGTATTGCCGGTTGCCGCCAGCGCCATCTTGCCGCGCGCTCGGGCCGCTCTTCGCGTCGCCGCAATGACGGTCATGGGTGGCGGCAACGGGGCCTGACGCGTTCCCGCGGTGCTCTAGTTCTTGCGCCCACCCTGCCCGGTCGCCGCCCGCAGTTCTTCCTCGATCATCGGCGTGATCTCGGGATCGCCGGCCACGGGTTCGCACTGGTAGCACTCGTGGGCGATGCGCTTGCAGACCTTGAAGCCGCTGGCGCGCAGCATGGCCTCGACGCACGCATGGTTGGGCGCCCACCAGTTGGTCGGGTCGCCGGCCATGCGGTGTTCGATGAAGGCCATCTTCGGCCAGCCCGGCTGCAGCATCGCCTCGCGCTCGTCCAGCGAGAACTCGGGCGCGACCTGGGCCACGTCCTCGCCGGGCATGGTGAGCGTCTGCACGATCAGCATGCGCGTGACCTTCTGCCGGATGATGTCCAGCGCCAGCAGCGGATGCCGCAGGTGATAGAGCACGCCCATGAACCACACCAGGTCGTACTGCGCGGGCTCGCGCACCAGGTCGTAGATCTGCATCTGCCGGAATTCGATGCGTTCGGCGAAGCCCAGCCGCTCCGCCGCCCAGCGCGCCTGGCGCAGGTAGTGCGGATCCACGTCCAGCCCGGTCACCTGCGCTCCGCGCGCGGCCAGCTCGAAGCTGTAGAAGCCGGCGTTGCAGCCGATGTCCAGCACGCGCCAGCCGTTCAGGTCCTGCGGGATATGCGGCGCGATCTGCCGCCACTTGAACGCGGGGAAATCGCCGAGCGTGTGCTCGGGCGCGGTCTGGACGCCTTGCGGCAGGTGCAGGTTATGGAACCACGGCCCGAGTTGGGCGATTTCCCGCTGCAGCGATGACGCGCCCCCGGAGGCCAGCGCGTGCATCAATGACGCGTCCGGCTGTGGCTGCCGTGCTCGCCTCCGTGTCCGCGCCCGTGCTTCGGCTCGTCGCGTTCGACCAGCTTGAAGAAGCGGCTTTCGCCGCCGTCGGCGGTCTTGTCCTGGTAGAGGAAGGCGAGGTGTTCCTCCTCGAACTTGTCGAAGAACTCGTCCCACTCGATGGTTTCCAGGTCCTCGTCGTCGGTGAAGGCGATGCGCAGGACGCCGGCCTCCTCCTTGCCTTCCTCGGTGCCGCGCACGCTGGCGGGACGTCCGCCGCGCGCTTCCGCCCACTTGCGGATCTTGTCGTGATTGGTGGTTTGCTGGGCCTCATGCCGCGTTGTCATGCCAAGTACTCCTGCCCGATCGTGCCGTGATCCTGCGTGGAGCCACCCGATCGAGATAGTGCTCCAGCGTTTCCACGCGATGCGCGGCGGTGTGTTCGGCCAGCACGCGTGCGCGTGCGGCCGCGCCGATCGCGTGCCGGCGCCGCGCCGGCATGTCGCGCAACCAGTACAGAACCTGCCGCGCATCGTGCGCGACCAGGATCTCGCGGCCCGGTTCGAAGAACGAATCGAGCCCCGGCCACGCATCGGAGATGATCGGCGTGCCGCAGGCGGCGGCTTCGAACAAGCGCACGCTCGGCGACCAGCCGGCGGCGATCATGTCCGCGCGGGTGACGTTGAGGGTAAAGCGCTGCTCGTTGTAGAAACGTGGATGCTCGCCCGGCCCGAGATGCTCGATGCGTTGCACGTTGCCGGGCCACTCGATGGACTCCGGATATTGCGGGCCGACCACCGCGAAGCGCCCGGCCGGCCACGCCTGCGCCGGCTCCAGCAGCAGGCGCTGCAGCGTCGGCTGGCGATCCTCGCTGTAGGTGCCCATGTAGCCCAGGTCGTAGCGCGTGGCGGTCTGCACGGGCGTGTAGCGCTCGGCATCCACCGCGCAGTAGAACGGCAGCGCGTGGGCCCCGTAGCGTTGCTGCAGGGTCTGCAGCATCGGGCCGCCGGTGAAGGAAAGATACAGGTCGTAGCCGGCGATCAGGCGCGCATCAATGTAGCTGCAATCGTCGCGCTCGAGCCGCGCCAGCGTGACCGGCGTGTCTATGTCGTAGAAGGCGGTGGTGCCCTGCGCGATGTCCTGCACCCATTCGCCGATGGCGATGCCGTCGGGCACATAGGAACCCACGATCACGAGATCCGCGTGCGCGACTTCTTCCGCGTGCGCCTGCTTCAGTTCGTCCACGCTGTCATAGAGCGCGATGCAGGCGGCGAGATCGCCCGGCGCGTCTTCGTTGTCGGCGTACCACTCGGTGTCGCGCTCGAGGAATCGCACGTTGTGGCCGCGCCGCAGCAGCGCGCGGATCAGCGCGCGATAGGTGGTCGCGTGGCCGTTGCCCCACGAGGAGCGCAGCGACAGGCCGAGAATCACGATGTCCAATGAGTTGATCATGTGTGCATCCTTGCAGTGGGCCGTCATCCCCGCGAAAGCGGCGAACCGGCGACTTCGCTTCCGGGTTCCTTCCAACGCTTGCCATCCATGGCCAGGAGCTCGGTCACCGCGGGGATGCCGGACTCCGGCTTTCGCGCCGGCAGCGAGCCGAGCAGCACGTCTTCCACCTGCGCGGCGCGACGTGCGTAGGTGTGTTCGCTCAACAGGCGCACGCGGGCGCGGGCGCCGATGCGGCGCGCATGGCGCACATCCACCTCGTGGATGTAGCGCGCGACCGCGGCACCATCCTCCGCCACCAGCACTTCGCGGTCGGGCTCCAGGAAATCCTCGATGCCTTTCCAGGCATCCACGACCAGGCATGCGCCCGCGCCGGCGGCTTCGAACACGCGCGTTGGCGGCGACCAGCCGAAGCGCGCCATGCTGTCGCGATTGATGTTGAGCACCAGCCGCGCGCTGCAGTTGAACGCGTTGTGGTCGGCGGTGGCGACGTGGCCGAGCGCATGCACGTTGCCCGGCACCTGGTCCCAGCCGGCGCCGCCGAGCAGGAACGTGCAATGCGGCAGCCGCTGCGCGGCGTCGAAGAAGAACTGCTGCACGCGCGCCTCGCGATCGGGCAGGCGGTTGCCGAGGAAACTCAGGTCCGCCGCGTAGCGCGGCTGCGGCGGGACCGGGTGATGCGTGTCCGGATCGAGCGCGTTGTAGACCGGCACGCACTCGCGCGCGCCGAATCGCCGGTAGGCATGGACCACCGGCGGGCCGCCGCCGTAGGTGAGGATCAAGTCGTACTGCGGCACCAGCGCGCGGAACGGATCGTCCGCATCGTCCTGCATGCGCTCCAGCGTGGCCGGCGCGTCCACGTCCCAGAACACCACGCGCGTACCCGGCGCGCGCAGGTTCAGCACCTCGCGTTCCAGCAGCGCGTCGTTCACGCCCACGCCGCTGGCCTTCACCACCACGTCCGCGCCGCGCGCCTGCTCCAGCGCGCGCAGCGCGCTGTCTTCGTCGGGCGGATGGACGACCACGCGCGCCCATTCCGGCGGCTCGATGTCGCGGTGCTGCTGGCGCCCGAAGGCATCGGGCTCGTAGAAGGTGACGCGGTGCCCGCGCGCGTGCAGCGCGCGGATGATGCCGCGGTAATACGTGGCCGCGCCGTTCCAGTAGGAGGACAGCAGGCTGGAGCCGAAGAACGCGATGTTCAGGCGTTGGCTCACCGCGCAATTCCCATGGTCATGGCCGAATGCGCAGCCACGCGCTGCCAAGCCGGCAGCGACGGATGCAGGCCCTCGAGGATGTGCAGCAGTTCGTCCACGCGGTGCGCGCAGGTGTGGCGCGCGCGGATGGTCTGCAGGCCGCTCTGGACGAGCGACTGGGCAAGGTCCGGATCGTTGAGCACGTCGTGCAGCTTGCGCTGCATGTCGGCGCCGTCCTTCGCGACCAGGTAATCCGTGCCCGCACGGAACAGGTGTTCGGTGTCGTCCCACGGCGCGCAGACCAGCGGGATCCCGCAGGCCAGCGCCTCGAACACGCGGATGGTCGGGATGCCCGGCAGCGCGCGCACATAGGGCCGGCGCGGCACGTGCACGGTGACGCGATGGCGCGCGAACACTTCCGGCACGCGGAAATTCGGCAGCCAGCCGCGGTAGTCAATGCCGGCGTGCGAAAGCATCGCCAGCGCCTCGGCCGGATAGCGCACGCCGTGCACGCGCGCCATCAGCCGCAGCGCGTGCACCGGTTCGACCAGGAATTCCTTCAGCTCCGCCGTGCGCTCGTCGTCGCCCCAGTTGCCGATCCAGACGAGGTCGCCCTGGCGCGGCAGTTCCGGATACGGATGGAACACGCGCGTGTCCGCGGCCTCGTGCCAGGTCCACGCGTGCGCGGCCCAGCCCTCGTCGAGATAGCGCTGGCGGATCGCGCCGCCGAAGGCGAGCACGCCGTCCACGTCGCGCAGGTCGAAGCGCGCCATTTCGCGCGGCGCGGTGACCGAGCGGTGGTGGGTGTCGTGGAACAGCAACCGCAGCGCCGGCGCGCGCCGACGATAGGCACCACCGCGCTCCAGCAGCACCGGGTCGTTCCATTCGTGCACGATCGCGACGTCGGCGCCCTCCAGCGCGGCGTCCACATCGAGGCGATCCAGGTCGTACAGGCGGCTGCGCAGCAGCGGGAAGCGGCATGCGAACTGGCGCAGCGGCGCTTCGCCGTGGGTGGCGACCAGGCGGCTGCGGCTCCAGCCGTTGGCCGGCTCGTACACGTCCACGCGATGGCCGCGCGCGATCAGCTCGCCGACCACGCCGCGCAGGAAGTGCGCGTTGCCGTGGTTCCAGTCCGAGACCAGCGAGTGATAGAACAACACGAATTTCATGCGTGCGCTTCCAGCCTTGGCGCGGCGGCGAGTGGGCGCCGCAGGCACAGCTCGTCGTAGGCCTCGACGTAGGCGTCTGCCATCGCGCGCGGAGTGAGATGCGCGGCCCGGCGGTGCGCGCGCGCCATGCTGCGCTCGCGCAGGACGTCGTCCGCGATCAGGCGTTGCAGCGCGAACGCCAGCGCGTCGGGATCGTCCGGCGGTACGAACAGCGCCGCGCCGTCCCAGATTTCGCGCAGCGATTCGATGTCGCCCAGCACCAGCGCGCAGCCGGCCTGCGCCGCTTCCAGCACCGTCAGCCCGAACGGTTCGTAGCGCGCCGGCAGCGCGTAGATCGAAGCCTGGCTGAACCAGTGGCGCATTGCGTCACCGCCGAGTTTGCCGAGCATGCGCACGTTGAGGAACGCGAGCTGCTCGCTGCCTTGCAGCGGAGACTGCCGGGAACCTGCGATGCACACCGGCCAGCGCACGCGCGCGGCGATCGAAGCCAGGCTCGCGATGTTCTTGCCTTCATCCCAGACGCGGCCGGCGGAGAAGATGATGTCCCTCTTGCCCTGCGATTCGACGCCGGGGCTTCTCCCGTTGGCAATCACTTGCGTGTTGCGCAGCGGCCCGTAGAAACATTGCAGCTCCGACATCATCGCCCGGGTCGGCGCAACCACCAGGTTGGAGGCGCGCAGGCCGGCGGCGACCCGTTCGCGGTAGCGCGTCCATTGCGGCTCCGGCGCGCGCTGGCCGTGTACCGCGCGCCACCACGACAGCACGCAGGAATGCCCGACCGTCAGCACCGGCGCCGGCCAGCCAAGGTCGCCATGGCCGAGGTCGTTGAGGTGCACGATGTCCGGCTGCACTTCCCGTGCGATCCCAAGCAACCAGTCGCCGGCTGCGTCCACGTCGCCCCACGGATCGTCCATCCACAACAGCTTGTGGCGACTGGCACGCAGGTCGAGGCCGCGGATGCTCTCCGCTTCGCGGAGCTGCTCGCGATCGGGCAGGCCGCCCATTGTGGCCAGCGTGATTTCATGGCCGCGCGCGCACAGCGCGCGGCACAGTTCCATCGCGTACTGCCATACGCCGCCGACCGTGTCGGCGGTCATCAGCACGCGGCGCGGCGCGCCGAAGCCGTGCAGCGCCTGCGCGCGTGAAGCAAACGAAAGCTCAGCGTCCATAGATGCGATCCACGATGGTTGCGACGTCCACCAGGTGCTCGGCCGATTCGTCGAAGCCCGAATCCACCGTCAGGCGCTGCGCCCAGCGTTGCAGCGCGCGCCCGCCCCAGGCGTCCGGCGGCGAGGCCAGGCACTCGCGGCGCGTGCCGTGGAAGCGTTCGACCGTGAAGTCGTAGAAGGAACCCGAAACGTTGCGCAGCGACGCCCCGCCTTTCGTGCCGTAGAAAGAAGCCTCGATCACGGCGTCGCAGCCGGCGGGAAGATTCCACGAGCAGGCCATGCGCACGCAGGTTTCGCCCATGCGCCACTGCGCGCTGGCGTAGTCCTCCACTTCCCCGATCGGCCGCGCGAGCGCGCGACCTTGCGCGAACAGTTGCGCGTCCAGC
>DASVDY010000099.1:0-20572 GCA_036380855.1 Rhodanobacteraceae bacterium | reverse complement strand
CGAGCTGCCGCTTCAGCAGGCCTGCGCGGCCGGACGCATCAACCAGCCAGCGCGCGCGCAGCGAACGCGTTTCGCCGCCGCGTTCGCAGCGCACCTCGTGCGGCCTTCCGTCGTCGCCCAGGGTGATGGCGCGCACCGTGCAACCATCGTCCAGTCGAATGCCGCGCTCGCGTGCGCGCTGGCCCAGGAAATTCTCGAAGGTGCCGCGATCGAGTTGCCAGCTCGGCGTCGGCAGCACGCGACTGACGCCCAGTTCGGTCACGGCGTCCAAATCGGCGCGGCCTTCCGAGAAGAAAAAACGGAAGCCGAACTTGCGGACCTGCTGCGAATCCAGGTGCTCGCGCAAGCCGAGCACGTTGGAGAAATAGTGCGCGCCGATCTCGACCGTGGACTCACCGACCTTGTGCGCCGCGCGCGGCACCGGATGCGTGCGCCGTTCCAGCACGCGTATGTCGAGATCCGGAAAGCGTTGGCGCAGCTCCAGCGCCAGCGTCAGGCCGGCGAGGCCCCCGCCGAGGATCACCACATCGCTGGAGTGCGCATCCTGCACCTTCACTCTCCGGGTTTCAGGTTTGTCCCAATCGCGCGGGGCGCGCGTCGGGCGTGCCACACAGCCCTTCGGGATCGTGGATCAGCGGTGGCGCGCGGTGCGAGCGGCGATAGCTCGCGACGATGTCGCGATAGTGGGCCACGCGGCCGATGGTGTAGAGCGTGATGCGCGCGACGTCGCGGACCGGGCGGAAATGCGAAAGGCGGAACTCGCCGTGGTAACGCGATTCGATCGGCACCGAAACGATGCCCATGTCCAGATCGCGCGAGGCCGCGATCAGGATCGCCGCCTCGAACACGAAATCCTGCGAGCGCAGGTCCACCAGTTCCACCGCTTCGCGCGGATACCAGCGCTGCCCGCTCTGGGTGTCGGCGACCGGGCGCCCGCAGCCCCAGCTGATGCCCCAGTCGGCGAAGTTGTTGGCGGCGTGTCGCCCGGCCGGCTGCCGGCCGCGATTGAGCATGCGCGCGCCGATCACGATGTGGCGCGGATAACGCACGGCCGCAGCCACGATCCGCGGAATGTCGTCGGGCAGGTGCTGGCCGTCGCCATCCATCGTCAGCACCGCGTCGTAGCCGCGCGCCAGCGCTTCGCGGAAACCGGTGCGCAGCGCTTCGCCCTTGCCGCGCCGGCGCTCGTGGCGCAGCAGGGTGACCGGCAGTTTCGAGACGATCTCCGGCGTGCGGTCGTCCGAACCGTCGTCCACCACGATCACGTCGGGGCAATGCGCGAGCACGCCGCGCAACAGATCCCCGATCGCGCGCTCCTCGTTGAGGCACGGGATCAACACGCAGTAGCGCGGCGCCGCGTTCAAGTACGAATCTCCATGTCGAGCATCAGGCCCGAAGCCGCGGGCAAGGTCAAGCGAGCGCCGGCACCGGCCAGCGCGTTCAGGAAGGCCAGCGCGTGCGCATCCAGCGGATTGTCGTTGGCAAGATCCGCGACGCAGCCGGGTGCCGCGGTCACCGAGGCGCCGGGACTGCTCGCCGCGATGGCAAGCTGCGGCAACGCGCCATCACCGGGCACCAGCACCAGCGCAACGCCGAACGCGCGCGTGGTGCGGGTCATCTCCGCAAGCGGTCCGCTGGAGGCGATGTCGTACGCGGCGAACAGCACCGGCGTGTCGTCGGCGACCGCGAGCGCGGCGGCTTCCAGCAGTCCGGCGCCGAAACTCGCGTGGTAGCCGGTGACCGCCGACGAGCCCGCCGTGCATTGCGCAGCGATCGTCCAGTACCCGGCCGGAGCGTTGTGCACCGAGTTGTGGAACTTGGTCGGCGACAATTCGTGCGGAGCGGTGGCAAGCGTCGCGCACATGTAATCGGTGATCGCCAGTTCGCCGTGCGTGGACGCGAACACGCACGGCAGGCTTGAGGGCTCGCGGCCCGCCGCGGCGCAGGCCTGGCCCGCGATCTCGGCGGCCAGCAGCACGCTGTCGGGCGCGCGGCGTCGCTCGCCGGACGGCAGGATGCCGGCGGCGGGCCTGGCGGGCGCGTCCTCGCGCCAACCCGCTTCGCCGCGCAGCAGCGCGCGCAGCGACGGCCAGTCGGGGGCACCGCGCGTCCAGGTGCCGATGCCGGCGATGCCGACGGCCAACAGCGGAGAGCGGTCCCGGCCCGACGCTTGTTCGTTGCGTGGCCCGCACTCGGCGATGTCAACCAGTGATGCGGGCATCACGCCGCCTCCGCGCGCGCGAAAGCGAGGCAGGCGTTGTTGCCGCCGAAGCCGAACGAGTTCGAAAGCGCGAAGTCCACGCGCTGCTCCTTCGGCTCGCGCTCGATCCACTCGTCCGCGCCCTCGATCGGCTGCCCGCAGTTGAGATTGGGCGGGATGAAATCCTGCTCGATGGCCAGCAGCGCGAACACCGCTTCCAGCGCACCGGCCGCGCCCAGCGTGTGGCCGGTGAAACCCTTGGTCGAGCTCGCGCGCGCATCCTGCGAAAACCGTGGCAGCAGCAGCGCTTCCATCTCGTCGTTCTTGACCGTCGCAGTGCCGTGCAGGTTGATGTAGTCCACCTGTTCGGCGGCGAGTCCGGCGCGCGCCAGCGCGTCGTCCAGCGCCGCGCGCGCGCCGCGCGCCTGCGGATGCGGCGTGGACATATGGTGCGCATCGGACGATTCGCCGTAGCCGACCAGCCGGGGAGCCATGGGCGCGGCGTCCACGCGTTCTAGCAACGCAAACGCCGCGGCCTCGCCGATCGAGATGCCGTTGCGTTGCTCGTCGAACGGACGGCACGGCTGTCGCGAGACCAGCTCCAGCGCATTGAAGCCGAACAGCACGCTGTCGCACAGCGTGTCCACGCCGCCCACCAGCGCGGCATCGGCGAGTCCCAGGCGGATCAGGCGCTCGGCGCTGGCGAACACCTTCGCCGAGGACGAACACGCGGTCGAAATCGTCAGCGCGGGGCCTGCAATGCCCGTGGCTTCGGCGACGAACGCGGTCAGCGAGTGCGGAGTGTGGATCGCCGGGCGGCGCAGGTCTTCCGGAAATTGCCCGGCCTCGAGCCGGCGATAGGCTTCCTCGCTGGCGCCGATGCTGGCGGTGGAGGTGCCCAGGACCAGTGCCACGCGCTGCGCGCCATGGCGCGCGACCACGCGCCCGATCGCAGCGGGCAGTCCGTCCTGCGACAGGCCGAGCCACGCGAGGCGGTTGTTGCGGCACTCCCAGTGCGCGAACGCCTGCGGTAGCGGCGCATCTTCCACGCCGGCCACGCGGCCGATGAAGCACTCCAGAGGCGCGGAGGAAAAATCGTTCGCGCGCAGTCCGCCCTGCTTTGCGCGCAACGCTTGCGCTTGCGCCGCCACGCCGCGCCCCAGCGCGGAGGTCGCGCTGTATGCAGTGACGGCCAGCGGCGGGATGCGTTTCGACATGATTTCGATGCGATGAAGCGTGTGCCGGGAGTATACGGCAGGGCGTGTCTTGACCCGCCGCACACCGGCGCAATTCGAAAGTGCGCGAGGCGGACCGAGGCCCGCCTACAATCGTCCGCCATGCTGCACGTCCCCGCCCTGTTCCGCCGCGGCCCGTTCCGCTATCTGCGCGACGGCGACGTCTGGCATTCGTTGATCGTCACCGCGATGGCGTGCGGGGCGACCGCGGGTGTGCTGTACCTCGCGTACCTGATCCGGGTCGTGCTGATCGCCCTGCGCGCGCAGTGCCAGTCGGAACCGGGCGCGCTGCTGCTTGTGTTCGGGCGCAAGCTCGACGGGGATGGCCAACCGGAGCACGACTACGTCGCGCGCCTGCAGCGTGCCCTGGAAATCCTGCTGCGCCAACCTTCGCAGAAGGTGATGCTGCTGGGCGGCGCTTCCGGCGCGCAGGCCAGCGAAGCTTCCGCGGGCCTGCAGTGGCTGCTCGCGCACGGCTTGCCGGCCGACGTGGACGTCACGCTGGAGCAGGCGTCCACCGATTCGCTGGAGAACCTGCGCCATGCGCGCTCGCTGCTGGGTTCACCGCTGCCGCGCGTGATCCTGGTCAGCAGCCGTTACCACCTCGCGCGCTGCCTGGCGCTGGCGCGTGCGCTGGGCTTCCCTGCGCGGGTGTGTGCGGCGGAACCGCGCCTGCGCTGGAGCTTCCGGATTGCGCGGCGGATCGCGCTGGAAGCGGGGTATCTCATGTGGCTGCAGACCGGCACGGCGTGGGCGCGGGTGATCCGGAACCGGCGGATGCTTTCGCGGATCACCTGACCCGCTTCGCTTCATACGGCCGAGCCGTTAAGCTTGCGCGGTTGCATGAGATCGCTGGATCCGACAACAAGGGGGAAAACATGAAGCGCATCCATCTGTTGCTGCTGTTGCCGTTGCTGCTGGTACTGATGGCGTTCCGCCAGACGCCGCTGGTGGACCCGCCGCCGATCAATGTGCCGGCCGGCATGAGCGATGCGACGGTCACCAACGCCATTGCCGATTCGCTGATGGCGCGCCACTGGACCATCGTCAAGCGCCTGCCCGGCGAACTGGACGCCACCTACGCGCCGCGCGACTTCAGCGTCACCATCGCGGTGCACTACACGCCGCAGCAGATCCAGATCAATTACGTGGACAGCAACAACCTGAAATACGAAGTGAAGAACGGCGTGCGCTACATCCACACCAATTACGCGAGCTGGATCCAGAATCTGGTGAGCGATATCAAGAGCCGGCTGGTAATGGCTCAATAGGCCCATGCATGAGCCCCTCTCCCTCCGGGAGAGGGGGGTCGGGGTGAGGGTTCGTTTCTGCGGTAATGCCGCAAGTCGCCTTACCTTCACCTGCACGCGTATCGCACTTCATGCCTCGCGCTGGCACTACCCTCTGGCATCAAGGGCAGTTCTCCCGAGGAGAGGACAGATACGGCTGCTAATCTGAGGCCATGCACGAACACATCCATGAGGTAGACGATTACCTGCGCGGCCTGCAGGATCGCCTTTGCGCCGCGCTGGAACAGGCTGATGGCGGCAGGGCGGATGGGGCGGCGCGCTTCGTCGAAGATGCGTGGACGCGCAACGATGCCCTCACCCCACCACCCGCTCCGCGAGTGGTCCCCCCCTCTCCCGCTGCGCGGGCGAGGGACGAACGCGGGCAGTCTTCGACTGCCGGATCATCCATGGGCGGCGGCGGGCGCACCCGCGTGCTGAAAGGCGGTGCGGTGTTCGAGCAGGCCGGCGTCGGCTATTCGAAAGTGTCCGGCGAAACGCTGCCGCCTTCGGCCAGCGCGCACCGGCCGGAACTCGCCGGACGTGCGTGGACTGCCAGCGGCGTCTCGCTGGTGATCCATCCGCGCAATCCCTACGTGCCGACTGCGCATGCCAACGTGCGTTTCTTCGAGGCGCGCAAGCCGGATGCGGAGCCGGTGTGGTGGTTCGGCGGCGGCTTCGACCTGACGCCGTTCTACCCGTTCGACGAGGACTGCCTGCACTGGCACACCGTCGCGCGTGACCTGTGCGCGCCGTTCGGGGACGAGGTCTATCCGAAATACAAGCAGTGGTGCGACGAGTATTTCTTCATCAAGCACCGCAACGAGGCACGCGGCATCGGCGGGCTGTTCTTCGACGATCTCAACGCGTGGGATTTCGGCACCTGCTTCGCCTTCCTGCGCGCGGTGGGTGAAGGCTTCCTGGATGCGTACCTGCCGATCGTGGCGCGCCGCAAGGACACCCCGTACGGCGAACGCGAGCGCGAATTCCAGTTGTACCGCCGCGGCCGCTACGTGGAATTCAACCTGGTCTACGACCGCGGCACGCTGTTCGGCCTGCAATCGGGCGGCCGCGCCGAATCCATCCTGATGTCGCTGCCGCCGCGCGTGCGCTATGAATACGGCTATGTGCCGGAAGCGGGGAGTGCGGAAGCGAAGCTCGCGGAATATCTGAAGGCGAGGGATTGGGTGTAGGAATACGTCTGCGCGCGACCCTCGCTCCTGGTCAGAACGCGGATCAGGGGTTACGCCGCTGCGCGGCCCCGCTCATTGCACGTCGTCCTGGCGTTGCGTGTGCTCCCTCGGTGCAAACCCTTTCGCTTGCATCCACCACCAGAACTCTTCGCGCCAGTGATCGCTCGGCGTGCCTTGCGTGCGCGAGGCGAAGCCATGCCCGCCGGCTGCGTAGACGTGCGCTTCCGGCGGGTCGCGCGCGTCCATCAGCGCCTTGTAGAAGCGCGCCATCGCATAGCCGGCCGTGGTGTCGTCCTGCGCCCAGGCCATGAACACCGGCGGCAGATTCGGCGGAACGGCCGGCATGGATTCGAACGGCGCACCGTAGATCAGCGCGGCGAAGTCCGGTCTTGCGGCGGCATCCTTCTGAACGAGCACTTCGCTGGCGATCATGCCGCCTGCGGAAAAACCGATGAAGCCGAGCCGGTGCGGCGCAATGCCCCACGTGCGCGCGCGCTGTCGCACGAGCTTCACCGCCTGCGCGCCGTCGGCAATGCCCCACCGGCAGGCCTGGTCTTCGCTCAGGCCCTTCGGCATGCCTTGTACCTGCTTGTGCTTCAGCCGGTACTTCAGCACGAACGCGGCGACGCCTCGCGCCTGCAGCCAGCGCGCGACGTCAGTGCCTTCCGAATCCATCGCCAGCGCGATGCAGGCACCACCGGGCGCGACGATCACGCCGGTGCCGGTCGCCTTGTCACGCCTCGGCAGGAACACGGTGAGCGTGGGCGTCACCACGTCCTGGATGATCGTTTCCGGCGCGCCGTTCAGCGGTACATGGAAAGTCTGCTCCTTCCAGGCCCAATGCTCCGATCCCGGTGCGATTCCCGGCCAGAGGTTTACGGTCGTTTGCGCATGGATGCCGTGGCTGGCGAACAGCGCGACAAGGCCTGCAACAGCCAACCTGGACAGGTGGTAGTGCATGGGTCACCCCCGTATCCCTGATCTCTCCATCATCATTCCGTCCGAAGCCGCAGCAAGTAGCCCGGATGGAGGCGCGCAGCGCTGGAATCCGGGAGTGAGCCAGGTAAAGCGTCCCGGATTCCGCTGCGCTACATCCGGGCTACTCCCACCGGTTCGCGCTCTCGGCAAACCCCGGGCGCTGCACGCGCACCACGCAGAAGCGCTGGCCACTCGGCGCGCGCATCACGACCCAGCGCTCGAAGCGCTTGTCGATCGCCGCGCCGAGTTTTTCCAGCCGCGCGACTTCCGCCTCGATATCGTCGGTCTCGATGTCCAGGTGCACGCGGCTGTCGTGGTCCACGCGCTGCAGTTGCACCATCGGCTGGCCCGCGGGCGTCGCGAGTTGCCGATACCTGTCACGACTTCCGGGATGGTCCATGTCCACCGGCCAACCCAGCGCGGCGGCCCAGAAACGGGCCGCTTCGTCAATGTCCTCGACGTTGCAATCGATCTGCATCGAGCAAAGGCGAGAGTGGTGCATGGCACCCCTGAAACAGTGAATGTTCGGGCTCGTCATTCCGGAGCAGGCCGGTATCCAGTGGCGGCGACGCCAGAAATGAGCCGTGTCGTCACTGGGCCCCGGCCTTCGCCGGGGCGACGAGCAAAAAACGATCGCCTGCAAGCAGGCTCCTACTTCTTCATTTCCTTCTGCCGCTTGGCCCGGAACTCGCTGTCCTTGTACCACTGTGGCCACTGCTGGCTGTCGGCGAGTTCATGGCCGACCTCGTACAACGCCTGCGCGTCCTCGGCCACGCCCGAGAAATCCCAGGACGGATCGAAGTTGTCCTGCGGCGTGTGGTAGCGGTGCGCGGTGTAGTCGGCCAGCGCGGCATTGCCCGCGGCGGTGCCGCCCTTCACCTTGTCGTTGCCGGTCTGCGTCATCAGCGCGGGCACGCCGGCCTTGGCGAAGCTGAAATGGTCGGAACGGAAATAGAAGCCGTTCTCGGGCGTGGCATCCGGGCTCGCATAGCGGCCCTGTTCCTTCAGCGCGCTCTTGAGCATGTCTTCCAGTTGCGACTGCCCGCTGCCGATGATCTGCAGGTTCTTCGTCGGGCCGATCACGTTCATCGCATCCATGTTGATGTCGGCGACGGTCCTGTCCAGCGGAAACACCGGATGCATCGTGTAGTACAGCGAGCCCAGCAGGCCCGATTCCTCCAGTGTGTCGGCGATGAACAGCACGCTGCGTTCCGGCTTCTGCTTCGCGAAGGCGCCGGCGATTTCCAGCAGCGCGCTGATGCCGGTGCCGTTGTCAATCGCGCCGTTGAAGATCTGGTCGCCCTTCAGTTTCGGATCGCGGCCGAAGTGGTCCCAGTGCGCCGAATACACGATCACCTGGTCGGGATACTTGCTGCCCCTGACCAGCCCGAGCACGTTGTCGGCGCTGCCGTGTTCGATCTTGCTGTCGAACGAGATGGATGCCTTGGCGTTCAAAGCCACCGGCTTGAAGCCGCGATGGTCGGCCGCGGCTTTCAATTTGTCGAAATCCAGCCCGGCCTTGGCGAACAGGCGACGCGCCGAGTCGGTGGTGATCCACGCCGCCACCGGCACGCGCGGCGCCGGATCTTCGGAAGCCGGCAGGCTCAACTGCGGGCCGGTCCAGCTGTTCTTCACCACGGTCCACGGGTAACCCGCGGCCTCGGTGTCGTGCACGATCACGCACATCGCCGCGCCGGCGCGCGCGCACTGCTCGTACTTGTAGGTCCAGCGGCCGTAGTAGGTCATGGCGCGGCCCTTGAACAGGTTCGGGTCGTGGTCGCCGAACCCGGGATCGTTGACCAGCACGATCACGGTCTTGCCCTTCACGTTCTGGCCGGCGTAGTCGTTCCATTGGTACTCCGGCGCGTCCACGCCGTAGCCCAGGTACACGACCGGCGAATCCTTGATCGAGACGTGCGGCTTGTCCTGCGGGTCGTAGGCGACCATGTCGGTGCCGTAGGCGAAGGATTGCGTGCCACCGCCTTCGCTGACATCCAGCTTCACCTTGTCCTTGCCCTGCACGGTGGCCGCAACGGTCGGCACGGTCTGGAACCACGAGCCGTGGTTGCCGGGTTCGAGGCCGAGCTTCTTGAACTGTTCGACGATCCAGCCCGTTGCGCGCTTGGCGCCTTCGGTTCCCGGTTTGCGGCCCAGCATGAAGTCGGAAGAAATCGCCTTGTCGTAATCGCGGAAGCCTTGCGCGGTGATCGCCGGCGTGAACGGCTTCGCCTGGGTGGCGGAGCTGCCGGCCGATGCCGGGGGAGGCGCGGCTTGCGCGGAAGCCGCGAAGCACGCGACGGTAATGAAGGCGTAGAGAAAAGTGCGGCCATGGATGGCCGCTTTTTGATCTTTGCGATCAGGGATGATCGCAGAACTTAAACCAGTGCGGCGCATAAGGCTCTCCTTGCGTGGGCGCAAAAAATCAATACAGGAGCGCGCCTGCGCGCGACGGGAGCCGCCACAGGCGAACGACCAGTCTAGAGCCTGCGCGGACAAACGGCATGCTGCGGCGCACGTATGACGAAAGTCCTGCATCGTTTTGACTGCGCATCGCGGCGCGAAGGGTTAGGCTTGCATGATCCCGCCGCAAGGAAGTCCGCCATGCGCACGCTCCGAATCCACGCCACGATCGCCGCCGCAGCCCTTGCCCTGTCGCTGCCCGCGCTTGCCGATCCGCCTGTCGCCAATCCGCCGCCGGCCAACGCGCATCCGGAACTGCGCGCGATCGCGCAGGCAGTTTCGGCGAAGTCGTTGCACGACATCGATGCCAGGCTGGTCGGCTTCGGCACGCGCAGCACGCTGTCGGATACGAAATCCGACACGCGCGGCATCGGCGCGGCGCGACGCTGGGTGAAGTCGAAGTTCGAATCCATCTCGAAGGATTGCGGCGGGTGCCTGGAAGTCGTGACGCCTTCGAAGGTGTTCACCGGCGAACGCACGCCGCCCAACGGCGTGGAAGTGATGGACGTGGTCGCGATCCAGCGCGGGCAGACCGACCCCGATCGCGTGATCGTGATCACCGGCCACCTGGATTCGCGCCGCTCGGACGTGATGGATGCGACGGGCGACGCGCCCGGTGCGGACGACGACGGTTCAGGCGTCTCCGCCGTGATCGAAGCCGCGCGCGTGCTTTCGAAATACCAATTCGCGGCGACCCTGGTGTATTCGGCCGATTCGGGAGAGGAGCAGGGCCTGTACGGCGGCAAGGTCATCGCGCAGTACGCGGCTGATCATCACTGGAACGTCGAGGCCAACCTCAACAACGACATCGTCGGCAGCCCGCGCGGCGGCGACGGTCGCTACGATCCGCACACCGTGCGCGTGTTCTCCGAAGGCACCAAGACCAACGAATCGCTGGAGCAGGCGAAGTACCGCCGCTACCACGGCGGCGGCGTGGATTCGCCCTCGCGCAACGTCGCCCGCTACATGGCCGCGCTCGCCGACCAGTATCTCGGCGACTTCCACGTGCGCATGGTCTATCGCACCGATCGCTATGGCCGCGGCGGCGACCAGGTCGCGTTCCTCGCCCAGGGGTTCCCGGCGGTGCGCGTCACCGAATCGCAGGAGGATTACACGCACCAGCACCAGGACATCCGCACCGAGAACGGCATCCACTACGGCGACACGATCGAACACGTGGATTTCGATTACCTGGCGAATGTCACGCGCGTGAACGCCATCACCATGGCGGCGATGGCGAACGCACCGGCACCGCCCGCGGACGTGACCATCAAGGGCGCGGTGACGTACGACACCACGCTTTCGTGGAAACCCTCGGCGGGCGCGGCGACCTACAAGGTGTGGTGGCGCGAGACCACCGCGCCGCAGTGGCAGCACTCGTACGATGCCGGCAGCGCGACCACGGCCGTGCTGAAAGGCATCAACATCGACGACTACTACTTCGGCGTCTCTGCCGTCAGCAAGGACGGCTGGGAAAGCCCGGTGGAATTCCCGGGCTTCGCCGGAAGCTTCGAGCGTTCGCCGCCGCCGACGGAGAGCACGCCAACGAAACCGTAGAGCATTCCTGCACGCGGTCCGAAGCGGGCTTTTGTAGGAGCGCGCCTGCGCGCGACCGACGTTCGATGTAGGTCAACACCGACATGCCGTGGCACACGTCGGCGTGCTCCGCTGTCGCGCACGGGTGCGCTCCTACAAAAAAGGCACGGCGGTCGCGCGGTCGCGCTCCTGCAAGAACTGCCGTGCAGTGTTCTCTTACCTTCGCGGCTTGGCCCGATGCGTCGGCGTTGCCGTCCACGGGTCGTCGGGCCAGGGGTGTTTCGGGTAGCGGCCCTTCAATTCCTTCTTCACCTCGGGATACGTGCGCTCCCAGAAGCTGCGCAGGTCCTGCGTCACCTGGATCGGCCGGCCGCCTGGCGACAGCAGGTGCAGGGTGACCGGCACGCGGCCGCGGGCGATGCGCGGCGTGTCGGCCAGCCCGAACAGCTCCTGCAACTTGACGGCGAGCACGGGCGAGGCGGCCGCTTCGTCCGATGCAGCCGCGGAGGCATAGTCGAGCCTTCGACTCATGCCGCTCGGCACCGTGATCGCATCCGGCGCCTGCTCGTCCAGCAACTTGCGTTGCGGCCATTCGAGCAGGGCCAGGAACGCATCCGACAAGTCCGCGGCCGACAACGCGTCCAGCTTGCGCTTGCCGTGCAGAGCCGGCGCCAGCCACTGTTGCAGCGAGTCGAGCAGCGCGGCATCGCCAACGTCCGGCAGGTTGGTTTCCGGCGAGATCGCGCGCAGCCAGGCGATACGCGCGCGCAAGCGCGTCGCGGTGTCCGACCACGGCAGCGCCTGCAGGCCGCGTGCGCGGATCTGCGCCAGCAATGCAGGCAGCGCGTCTTCCGCGCCGACGGGTACGCTCTTGCGCGACAGCACGATCGCGTCGAGGCGATCCTCCTCGAATGCTTCCACCACCTCGCGTTGCTGGTTCCAGCGCACCGCGCGCTCGCGCACCACGCGCGAACCGTAATCGCGCGCCAGCAGCGCCGGATCGAACGGCGCGGCATTCAGCACCAGGCTGTCGCGCGATTCGAAACGTGCTTCGACGATCACCAGCCACGGTTCGCCGAACAGCCCCGACTCCTCGTGCAGCCGCGCGCCGCGCCCGTTTGCAAGCAGATAACGGTGCGGATCGCGTTCGTCCTGCTTCGCCGCGCGATCGGGAAACGCGTGCAGCAAAAGGTTGCCGACGGCGAGCGAGTCCGGCGCGCCGCTGGGCGCGCTGCGCACCTCCAGCCGCTTGCGCCAGCCGCGCGCGGCCTGTTCGATGGCGGCCAGCGCTCCGGCATCGGCGTTCTGCAGCCGTCCGCCTCCGTCCCTCCAGACATGCAGCGCCGCAAGCTGCGCGCGCAGGTCGTCGTTGAACGCGCCGCGCAACGGCGAGCGCGCTTCCAGCAGCGCGAGCAGGTCGGCGACCAGTGCGCGCTGCGTTTCCGGGGCACGCAGCGCGGCCGCCGCGAGCCTGGGCTGTGCGCCGAGCTGCAGCATCGCGCGGCCGAGCTTCGTGATCCGCAGGGATTCGTCCAGCGCGCCCAGCCTTTGCAGCAGGTCGCGCGCCTGCGCCAGTGCGCCGGCGGGCGGCGGTTCCAGCCAGCGCAATGCACTGGGCGCGTCCTCGCCGACGCCCCACGCCGCGAGTTCCAGCGCCAGCGAAGACAACTCCGCCTGCGCGATCTCCGGCGTGCGCGAAGGTTCCAGTCGCTGCGATTGCGGCCACAACCGGTAGGCCACGCCCGGTGCCACGCGGCCGGCGCGACCGGCGCGCTGGTCGGCCGAGGCCTGCGGGATGTTCACCGTCTGCAGGCGGGTGAAGCCGGAATTCGGATCGAAGCGCGGCTCGCGCGCAAGGCCCGTATCCACCACCGCGCGGATGCCAGGCAGGGTGACGCTGGATTCGGCGACGTTGGTGGCGAGGATCACGCGGCGCGTGCCGGGCTCCGCCGGAGACAACGCGGCGTGCTGTTCGGCGAGCGAAAGTTCGCCGTGCAGGGGGAGGATTTCGAGGGACCGCCCGTTGGTGCTTGTCCCTTCTCCCTCCGGGAGAGCCGCCGTCCATGGCCCAGGACCATGGTGGCGCGCAGCGCCGGATGAGGGTTCGGATCTTGAATGGCGGATTGCACGTGCCGAATCCTCACCCCCGACCCCTCTCCCGACGGGAGAGGGGAGCAAAGCCCGCTGCGCCTTCAAGATCTCCCTGCGCCCCGGCAGGAACACCAGCACGTCGCCTTCGGTTTCCTGCAATGCCTGTTCGACTGCGCGGCGTATCCGCGCGGTGTCGTCCTCGCCGCGGCGCGGCGGCGGATAGTCCATGCGTACCGGAAACGCGCGGCCCTCGCTTCGCAGGACCGGTGCTTCGAACCACGGCGCTTTTCCGCCGGCATCCTTCGGCGCGATGCCGCCGAGCGTGGCCGACATGATGACGAGGCGAAGGTCGGGGCGAAGCGATGCCTGCACGTCCAGCGCCAGCGCGGCGCCCAGGTCGCCCTGCAGATGCCGCTCGTGGAACTCGTCGAACAGGATCGCGCCCAGGCCCGGCAGTTCCGGATCGTCCTGCAGCATGCGTGTCAGGATGCCTTCGGTGACGACCTCGATGCGGGTCCGCGAAGACACCCGCGATTCGAAACGGATGCGGTAGCCGACGGTTTGCCCGACCGGCTCTCCGAACTGCCGCGCCATGAATTCGGCCGCCGCGCGTGCGGCGATGCGGCGCGGTTCCAGCATGACGATCTTCTTGCCCTGCAGCCACGGTTCGTCCAGCAGCGCCGGCGGAACCTGGGTGGTCTTGCCGGCGCCCGGCGGCGCTTCCAGCACCAGACGCGGGTGCCCGCGCAGCGAGTCGCGGATCGCGGGGAGCAGCGGCGTGATGGGGAATGCAGGATCGGATGACGGCATCACGCCATTGTAGGAGCGCGCCTGCGCGCGACCGCTGCGAAGCGCATGCATTCTTTTCTTGTCGTCATTCCGGACGCGGCAAAGCCGCGATCCGGAATCTGCTGTTGCGGATCTCATGAAAGCAGATTCCGGGTTCCGGCCTCCGGCCGGCCCCGGAATGACGAGGGGGTTTTGCTACGCTTTCCCGTCTCCCGTCTCCCGTCTCCCGTCTCCCGTCTCCCGTCTCCCGTCATGCACCTCATAGACATCGGCGCCAACCTCACCCACGAATCCTTCCGCCACGATTTCGCGGACGTTCTGGAGCGCGCGAGGCAGCATGGGATCGGGCAGATGGTCGTGACCGGTGCCTCGAAGGAGGGCAGCGAACAGGCGCTGGAACTGGCACGCGTGCATCCGGGCGTGCTGTTCGCCACCGCCGGGGTGCATCCGCATCACGCATCCGATTACGACGCCGACACCGATGCGCGGCTGCGCGCATTGCAGCGCGAACCGGAAGTGAAGGCGGTCGGCGAAACCGGGCTGGACTACCACCGCAACTACTCGCCGCGCGAAGCCCAGCTTGCCGCTTTCGAGAAGCAGCTCGCGATCGCCGTGGAAACGAACAAGCCGCTGTTCTTGCACCAGCGCGACGCGCACACGGATTTCCTCGCGCTGCTGAAGACGGTCCGCGACAAGGTGCCGGCCGCGGTCGTGCATTGCTTCACCGACACCCGCGAGGCCCTGCACGATTACCTGGACCTGGATTGCCACATCGGCATCACCGGCTGGATCTGCGACGAGCGCCGCGGCACCCACCTGCGCGAGTTCGTGCGCGAGATCCCGGCCAACCGCCTGCTGCTGGAAACCGACGCGCCCTACCTGCTGCCGCGTACCGTCCGGCCGCAGCCCAGCCATCGCCGCAACGAGCCGATGTTCCTGGCGCACATCTGCGAGGAGGTCGCGCGCGACCGCGGCGAGCCCGCCGAAACCACCGCCGCGAATGCCACCGCCGCAGCGAGGGCGTTCTTCGGCTTGCCCGGCTAGTTCACCCGCCCGGCGCGCACGGCCAGATTCCAGCGCACCGCGCGCGATTGACGCGGGTCGCCCCACGCGTCGCGCAGCGCGTCCGCGATCTCCGCGACGGCATCGCGTCCGGTCGCCGCTCGATGGCGCTGCGCGGCCGACCAGGAGGAGAGATACGCGAGCAATTGCTCTGCGTCCCACTCCATCCGCATTTCGAAAGCGGGCGCCTGCACCGGCTCGAACGGGAGCGCGAGCGAGGCATAGCCTTCGTCCACCAGCCTGCGCTCCGGCGGCCAGTACGCGCCGAGCGTGTCCTCGTACAGCCGTGCGATCACCGTATCCACCTGCGGCGTCACGTTGCACCCGGCATACGTCCAGGCGGCGAACAGTGCGCCGGGTTTCGCCACGCGCTGCACCTCTTCCACGAACCGCGGCAGGTCGAACCAGTGCAGCGCCTGTGCGACGGTGATCGCATCCACGCTGTGCCCCGGAATCGAGGTGCGCTCGCCGGATTCGACCCGGTAGTCAATGCGCGGATGCTGCTGCGCATTGCCGATCTGCTGCGCACTGGGGTCGGTGGCGATCACCCGGTCGAAACGCCGCGCCAGCGCGACGCTGGCCTGGCCGTTGCCGCAGCCGACGTCCCAGGCGCATTCACGCGATGGCGCGGTGTCCGCGACCCAGTCGAACAGCGCATCGGGATAATGCGGACGCGCCTGCGCGTACAACGAAGCGTGGCCGGAGAAGTGGTCCTTGAAGGTCATGGTGTCGCCTGCGCGAGTGCTGTTGCCGCAGAAATCCGTATCGGTGATCGTGGGTCAACACGGATAACCACTCCGGGATGCATGGCTTCCGGGCCCATGACAGATGCCGCTCCCGGGCAGGGAATCTACAACGCCCGCCATTGCCCCGGCGCGAGCCCGTCCAGCGCGTACTCGCCGATACGCGTGCGGACCAGCCGCAACGTCGGGTGTCCGACCGTCGCGGTCATCCGCCGTACCTGCCGGTTGCGGCCCTCGCGCAGCGTGATTTCGATCCAGCTGTCGGGAACGGTCTTGCGGAAACGTACCGGCGGATCGCGCGGCCACAGCCAGGCTGGCTCGTGTTCCAGTGCGCGTGCTTGCGCCGGCCGCGTGCGCCCGTCCTTCAGTTCGACCCCTTCACGCAGTCCGCGCAGCGCGTCGCCATCGGGAACGCCCTCGACCTGCACGAGATAGGTCTTCGGCCAGTGCCGTCGCGGATCGGTCACGCGGTGGGCCAGCGCACCGTCGTCGGTCAGCAGCAGCAGGCCCTCGCTGTCGTAGTCAAGCCGGCCGGCCGCGTACACCTCGGACGGCAAGCTGAAACCGGCCAGCGTGCGCCGCGGCGGCTGGCTGCGGTCGGTGAACTGGCAGAGCACGCCGTACGGCTTGTTGAACAACACGATCATCGCGCCGATTGTAAGGGGCGTTTAACGGGCAGCTACTCTGCTCCTCACGCGATGCTGACGCACTGTCCCGGATGCTGTTTCCACCTGCGGAGTGCAGGCGCCGTCCGCGCCGCGGACGCCGGACACGGAGAGTTGCCATGCTCTACTACGCCATCGTTTTCCTGATCATCGCGCTGATAGCGGGATTCTTCGGCTTCTTCGGTGTCGCGGGCACCGCCGCCTGGATCGCGAAGATCCTGTTCATCATCTTCATCATCCTGTTCATCGCGTCGTTGATCTTCGGTCGCCGGCGGGTTTGAACGATTTGCAGGAAGCGGCGCAAGGAAGGCCGCTTCCTCATTCAGGGAGGAGCCGTTTGGGCCATGGACGGCCACACCGCGCAGGGACGCGCATTTTGTCAAGGCAAAACGGCGCGGGAATCCGCGCCGTTTTGTCTTTCGTCATTTCCGGAATGACGGCATGCAGCTCGTTGCGCGGCCCGATGCCTACATCGCCGCGATCAGCGCGTCACCGAACTGCGAGCACTTCACTTCCTTCGCGCCTTCCATCATGCGCGCGAAATCGTAGGTGACGGTCCTGGCCGCGATCGCCCTGTCCATGGCCGCGATGATCGCGTCCGCCGCCTCGGTCCAGCCGAGATACCGCAGCATCATCTCGCCGGACAGGATCACCGAACCCGGATTGACCTTGTCCTGCCCCGCGTACTTCGGCGCGGTGCCATGGGTGGCCTCGAACACCGCGTGCCCGCTGACGTAATTGATGTTGCCGCCCGGCGCGATGCCGATGCCGCCCACTTCCGCGGCCAGCGCGTCGGAGATGTAGTCGCCGTTGAGGTTCAACGTGGCGATCACGTCGTAGTCCTTGGCGCGGGTCAGGATCTGCTGCAGGAAGGCATCGGCGATCACGTCCTTGATCACGATCCCGGCGCCCGGCCTGCCTTCCGGAATCACGTGCCAGGGGCCGCCGTCCAGTTCCACCGCGCCGAAGAAATCGCGCGCAACCTGGTAGCCCCAGTCGCGGAACGCGCCTTCGGTGAACTTCATGATGTTGCCCTTGTGCACCAGCGTCACCGACTTGCGGTTGTTCTGGATTGCATAAGAGATCGCGCTGTGCACCAGCCGCTCGGTGCCGAGCCGACTCACCGGCTTGATGCCGATGCCGACTTCCACGGTCAAATCGCGACGCGGCGCGCCGATCGCCTGCAGTTGCTGCTGCCATGCATCCACTTTCGCCTGCGAGCCGAAACGGATCTTGTCGAACAGCTTGGGGAATTTCTGCTGCATGAATTCGAGCACCGCCTTCGCTTCCTCGCTGCCGCCGGTCCACTCGATGCCGGCGTAGATGTCCTCGGTGTTCTCGCGGTAGATCACCATGTCCACGTCTTCGGGCTTCTTCACCGGCGAAGGCACGCCCTTGAACCAGCGCACCGGGCGCACGCAGCAGTAGAGATCCAGCATTTGCCGCAACGCGACATTGAGCGAACGGATGCCGCCGCCCACCGGCGTGGTCAGCGGGCCCTTGATCGAGACGAGGTAATCGCGGCAGGCCGCGACGGTTTCATCCGGCAGCCAGTTGCCGGTCTGGTTGAAGGCCTTCTCGCCGGCCAGCACTTCCATCCACATCAGCTTGCGGCGGTCGCCGTAGGCCTTCTTCACCGCCGCGTCCAGCACGCGCACCGAGGCGCGCCAGATGTCCGGGCCGGTGCCGTCGCCTTCGATGAAGGGGATGACCGGCCGATCCGGCACGTCCAGGCGGCCGTTCGCGATCGTGATCTTCTCGCCGCCGGCGGGCGGCACGGGCTGGAAGCTTGCCATGCATGGACTCCTGCGGAATGCGACCGCCCATTGTCGCGGGGAACGGCCTTTTGCGCCAGCGCGATGCCTCGTCCACCCGCGCGCAGGCGCGACCCCGGCGCCGTCCGGAATCGAACGGCATTGCGTTCCGCATCACGCCAGTACGGAATGAAAGATTCCCGAAATGTTGCTCTAAGCAAACCGCAAGTTTCGTGGCTCACGCTGCCAAGCATCGCCGTGAAGTACATAGCCATGCGAACGCCGAAGCTTCCCTGCGCCCCTATCCTGCTGGTCCTGTTGGCGCTTCCGCCAGGTGTGGCAACGGCTTCCGGCGGTCCGCTCGGCATTGACCACGTCGTCGCCTACGACAACAGCGGCATCTGGGCGCGCAGCAACCAGAAGGCCCTGATGGGTGCGACGATCGTCACCGTGATCGGTGGTTCGGTACTGCTCGGAGACGAAAACAAGCTCGGAGACACCTTCTGGCGCTCGCTGGATTCCATGGCGATGTCGGCTGCGGTTGCGCAAGGCGGCAAATGGATCTTCCAGCGCGAGCGCCCTTCGCAAACCAGCAATCCGGACGAGTGGTTCAAGGGCACCCGCTACCAGAGCTTTCCGAGCGGCGAGGTCGCCGCGGTTTCCGGCGCAGTGACGCCGTTCGTGGTTGCCTACGGCCCGGATCATCCTGCCGCCTACGCGCTGGAGTTGCTTCCGCTGTATGACGCGGTTGCGCGCGTGAAGGTGCACGGCCATTGGCAGTCCGACGTGCTGGTGGGCTGGGCGATCGGCACGGGCGCGGGCATCTGGGCCGCGCACCGGCAATCGCCGCTGATCCTGGGCTGGCTGCCGCATGGATTCGAAGTGGGGTTCGTGCACCACTTCAAGCCGTAGGAATTTTGTTGCCGTCGCTGCGCGAGGGCGTGGCGCTTTGAAGGCGGCGCAAGCGCTCAGGTCTTGCCACGCGATGCCAGCGCCGCGTACAGCGCCGGCATCACCAGCAGCACCAGCGGCACCTGCACCAGCATGCCGGCGATGATGGCGACCGCCAGCGGCTGCTGCATCTGCGAGCCCTGGCCGAGCGCCAGCGCGAGCGGCAGCAGGGTCAGGATCGCGGCAATCGTGGACATCAGGATCGGCCGCATGCGGTTGCGCCCGGCCTGCAGCAGTGCGGCCTGCACTGCGGCGTGCTCGTCGCGCGGCACATCGCGGCCCTCTTCGCGCGCGGTCTGCGCATCCAGTTGCTGGCGCGCGCGCAGTTCGGCGAATTCGGAGAAATAGAAGATCGCGATCTCGGTGACGATACCGACGATCATGGTCATGCCCATCATCGCCGAGATGTTGAGCTCGATGCCGGTGATCCACAACCCGATGAACACCGCGCAGATCGCCAGCAGCGGCATCAGCAGCACCGCGATCGCGACGCGGAAGCTTTCGTAGAGGAACAGCAGCAGCGTGAATACCAGCGCCACCGCGGCCAACAGCACCAGCTCCAGTCCGTGGAAGGCCTGCTGCTGCTGCTGGTAGAGGCCGCCCAGCTGGTAGTACATGCCCGGCGGCAGTTCGCCGCGGGCGTCCAGCATCTTGCGCACGTCGGTAATGGTGGAACCCAGGTCGCGGCCGCTGATGCGCGCTGTCACCGCAACCATGCGCTTGAGGTTCTCGCGGTCTATTTCCGGCTGGCCGTGCTGCACGTGCAGGGTCGCCACGCGCGAGAGCGGGAACACGTGGCCGTTGCTGTCACCGATCGGCAGTTGTTCGAGCTGTTCGATGCGCGTGCGCGAAGACGGCGGCAGCCACACGCGCACGCCGACCATCTTGGGTCCTTGCGGCAGTTCGGCTGCCACGGTGCCCGCCGCGGCGGCAGCGACCTGGTCGGCGACGCCCTGCGGATCCACGCCGGCCAATGCGGCCTTCACCGGATCCACCTGCACCTCGAGTGCGTCGCCGGCAGGATTGATGCCGTCCAGCACGCCGACCACGCCGTGAATCCTTCCCAGTTGTGCGGCGACTTTCCTGGCGGTCGCATCCAGCACGGTGGGATCGTCCGCGTACAGCTTCACCTCGATCGGCTCCGGCACTTCGGTGAGATCGCCGATCAGGTCTTCCATCAATTGCGCAAGGTCAACGTCCAGCCCGGGCACCTGGCGCTCGACCTTGCTGCGGATGGCGTCCATCACCTGGTCGATCGGCGGCCGATGGCCGCTCTTCAGGCGGATGAAGAAATCGCCGGTATTGGCTTCGGTCAGGCCGCCGCCGAGCTGCAGGCCCGTTCGTCGCGAATAGGTGTCCACGTACGGATTGGCCTGGATGATCGCCTCGACCTTGCCCAGCAGGCGGTTGGTTTCCTGCAGCGAGGTGCCGGGCGGGGCGATGTAATCGAGGATGAAGCCGCTTTCGTCCATGTGCGGCATGAAGCCGGTGCCGACCGAGCGCCAGGCGATCAAGCCGAGCAGCAGCAGCGGGATCACCCCGACCAGCAGCAACGCGGGCCGGCGCAACACGCGCCCGAGCGTACGTTCGTAGCCTTGCAGCGCGCGTTGCGCGAAGCGGGTCGGCGGA
>DASVDY010000098.1:0-12146 GCA_036380855.1 Rhodanobacteraceae bacterium | reverse complement strand
CGCGGGCTGGAAACCGCCAATCCTGGGGAATGAAATGAGTGCAACGGGAATGACCGCGACGAAAATGCGTGACCGGCGCGCAGCCGTGCGCCTGCTGCTGGCCGTTGCCACGGCGGCGCTTGGCGGATTTCTGTTCGGATTCGACACCGCCGTGATCAACGGCGCGGTGGATGCGATCCGCGATGCCTTCGGATTGAGCGCCGCCTGGACCGGCTTCGCGGTGTCCTGCGCACTGCTCGGTTCGGCGGTGGGCGCCTGGAACGCCGGCAGGGTTGCGGACGCATTCGGCCGCCTGCGCGCCATGCAGGTCGCCGCGGTCCTGCTCACCGCCGGCGCGGTGGGCGCGGGACTCGCCGGCAGCGTCGGCCAGATGATCCTGTGGCGCATCATCGCCGGCATGGGCGTGGGCATGGCCTCGGTGGTCGCGCCCACCTACATCGCGGAAGTGTCGCCGGCGCAGGTGCGCGGCCGGCTCGGCTCGATGCAGCAGCTCGCGATCGTGCTCGGCATCTTCGTCGCGCTGCTCAGCGATGCATGGCTGGCGGGAATCGCGCATGGCGCCGAGGGCATGCTGTGGCTGGGCCTGCCGGCATGGCGCTGGATGTTCCTGGTCGCGATCGTGCCGTCGCTGGTCTACGGCCTGCTGCCGCTGCTGCTGCCCGAATCGCCGCGCTCGCTGGTCGCGCAGGGGCGCTCGTCCGAGGCGCTCGACGTATTGCGCCAGGTGCTCGGAATTTCGGAAGAAGAGCCGCTGCGGCAGAAGCTCGGCGACATCGAGCGCACCCTGCAGCATGTGCGCAAGCCGGCCTGGCGCGACCTGCTGGGCGGCAAGGCCGGACTGCTGCCGGTGGTGTGGATCGGCATCCTGCTTTCGGTGTTCCAGCAGTTCGTGGGCATCAACGTGATCTTCTACTACTCCTCCACGCTGTGGCACTCGGTCGGTTTCAGCGAGGCGGATTCGTTCACGATCACGGTGGCGACCTCGATCGTGAACGTGCTGGTGACGCTGGTCGCGATCGCGCTGATTGACCGGATCGGCCGCAAGCCCCTGCTGGTCGTCGGCTCGGCGGGCATGGCGGTCACGCTTGCGCTGATGGCGTGGTGCTTCTCGCAGGCCACGGGGCAAGGCGCAGCGCTCGCGCTGCCGGCACCGTGGGGTCCGGTGGCGCTGGTGGCGGCCAATGCCTACGTGATCTTTTTCGGCGTGAGCTGGGGCCCGGTGGTCTGGGTTCTGCTGGGGGAGATGTTCCCCAACCGCATCCGCGCACTGGCGCTGGCGGTCGCTGCCGCCGTGCAGTGGCTGGCCAATTTCGCGATCACCGCAACCTTCCCGCTGCTGGCCGAAGCCGGGCTGGCCTTCGCCTACGGGCTGTATGCGGCGTTCGCCTTCATGTCATTGCTGCTGGTCGCGTATTGCGTGCGCGAAACCCGCGGCATGGAACTGGAAGAAATGCGCGAGTGACGCGGAGCACGGAATTCCGCCCCGCGCTGGCCGCGAGCGGCGGGACTGAGCTAGGATCGTGTCCGCGCAAGTGCCGGACGGCAGGCGCGCAGTGCGCGGCAAGAGATCCCGGCCAGCGTGAAGGCAAAGAAGAAAATCACCTCGCTCGACATCGCATACCTTGCCGGCGTTTCGCAGGCCACCGTGTCGCGCGCGCTGAGCGGCAACCGGCTGGTCAACGAGGAGACCCGCCGCCGCGTGCTCGCGGCCGCGGAATCGCTCAAGTACACCATCAACAAGAATGCATCGAGCCTGCGCCGCAAGCACTCGGGCACGCTGGCGCTGCTCTTCTTCGAAGATCCGACCGCCGACGACTCCCACATCAATCCGTTCTTCCTGTCCATGCTGGGCTCGATCACACGCGCCTGCGCGCGCCAGGGATTCGACCTGCTGATCTCGTTCCAGCAACTCTCGCGCGACTGGCACGCGGATTTCGCCGAGAGCGAGAAGGCCGACGGCATCATCCTGCTCGGCTACGGGGACTACCTGTCCTATTGCCACCGCCTCGAGCAACTGGTGGCGCACGGCACGGCCTTCGTGCGCTGGGGCGCGGTGCAGCCGGACGCCACCTACGTCACCATCGGCTGCGACAATTTCCAGGGCGGACGCGCGATTGCCGACCACCTGCTGGACCAGGGCTGCCGGCGCATCGCCTTCCTCGGCACGGCGTCCAGCCACTACCCGGAATTCTTCGAACGCTACCGCGGCTACGTGCATGCGCTGCAGGAACGCGGCATGCAGGTCGAACCGGCATTGCAGGTGGATGCGGAGAGCACGCAGGGCTCCGGCCAGGAAGCGATGGAGCGGCTGATCGCCGGTGGCGAGAAGTTCGACGCGGTGTTCGCCGCCAGCGACCTGATCGCGATCGGCGCGCTGCGCACGCTGGCGAACTACGGAATGCTGGTGCCCGAGGAAGTGGCGCTGGCCGGTTTCGACGACATCCCGATGGCCGAGTTCGTCAATCCGCCGCTCACCACCGTGGTGCAGGACACCCGGCTGGCCGGCGAGGCGCTGGTCGGCGCGCTGCTGCGGCTGATCCGCGGCGAAACCGTGCAGAGCTCGGTGCTCCCGGCCCGGCTCAAGGTGCGGCGGTCCAGCCTGCATTCGTCGGTCGAGCGCCAGGATCGCTGACGCGCCCCGCCCTGCCGGCGTTCTCGCCCGTTTTCTTTTGACGCTATCCTTGGCATCTTTGCGGACGATTCGCGCATGGAACAACCCGGCCTGATCGGCGACATCGGCGGCACCAACGCGCGTTTCGCGCTCACCGACCTCGCCTCGCCCACGCCGGAGCTCCTCCACGAGCAGACTTTCGGCGACGATCGTTTCGCCACGCTGCGCGAAGCCGCCCTGCATTACCTCGACGAGACAGGCGTGAAGCCGCGGCGCGCGGTCCTCGCCGTGGCCGCGCCGGTGGGCAGCGATGAAATCCGGTTCGTCAACCGGGCATGGTCGTTCAAGTGCAGCGAGCTGCAGCGCGCGCTGGCGCTCGACCATATGCAATTGATCAACGACTTCGGAGCGGTCGCATGGGCCGCGCCACACCTGGACGCCTCGCAACGCGTGCCCATGTACGGCGAAATCGGCGGAACGCTGCGGGGCCCGGTGACGCTGATCGGACCCGGCACCGGGCTCGGCGTCGGCCTGCTGGTCGGGTCGCAGGAACAGGGCTGGCACGTGGTGGAGACCGAGGGCGGCCACGCCACCTTCGCGGCAAGCGACGAAGAGGAGCACGCCGTCGTGCGCTGGATCGCCGCGCGCCACAGCCGCGTGTACAACGAACTGCTGCTGAGCGGCAGCGGACTTGCGCGCATTGACGCCGCCCTGCGCGGCATTCCTCCGGTCGCGCTGCCCGCCCCGCAACCGGGGCTGCGCACGCCCAAGGATATCGTGGACGCGGCGCTGAGCGGCGGCGATGCCGATGCGCGGCGCGCGCTGGATCGCTTCTGTGAAGCGTTCGGCCGGGTAGCCGGCGATACCGCGATGCTGCACGGCGCGCGTACGGTGATGGTCGCCGGCGGCGTGGTGCTGCACTTTCTCGATTATTTCCGCCAGAGCGGCTTCATGCGCCGCTTCACCGAGCGTGGCGGTTACACCTTCTACATGCAGCGGATGTCGGTGCAGGTGATCACCCATCCCAATCCCGGCCTGCTCGGCGCGGCGGTGGCGTTGCGCGCGATGAAATAACGCGGCCTTCGCGGCGGTCTCCGGAGGATGCGCTAGTCTGGATGGCGGCGCATGACAAGGAGATCGTTGTGGCGCAACGGCGGCTGGAAGGCGAGTTGATGGACGATCCGGCGCTCGCCGTGCACGTGCATCGCGCCGCGTTGCGCGGCCTCCGGCGGATCAATCGCGCCAGCCGCACCGCCGCCACGCTGTGGCCGCGCATCGCACGCATCCTTTCCGCGCGGCCCGGCGCCAACGCGTCGCTGCTGGACGTGGCATGCGGCGGCGGCGATGTCGCGATCGAGATCGCGCGGCGCGCGAGGCGGCACGCTTTCGCGCTCCAGGTGCAAGGTTGCGACATCAGCGACACGGCCCTGAAGCATGCCGCGCTGGAAGCCTCCCATGCGGGCGAGCTGGTGAAGTTCGTCCATGCCGACGTGCTGGAAGAGCCGCTGCCGCAGCATTACACCTTCATCACCTGCACCCTGTTCCTGCACCACCTGAGCGATGCGCAGATCGTGGCGTTGCTGCGCAAGCTCGCCGCGAACGCCGATCATCTCCTCATCAGCGACCTGGTCCGCGGGCCGACCGGCTACGCGCTCGCGTGGGCGGGCACGCGGCTGCTGTCGCGCTCACCCATCGTGCACGATGACGGCCTGCGCTCCGTGCGCGCCGCCCTCACCTTGGACGAAGCGCGTGCGCTGGCGGACGAGGCCGGCCTGCGCGACGCGCGCTTCGAGCGGCACTGGCCGCGGCGGTTCCTCATGACCTGGTCGCGGCAAGCGGACGCATCGAATGTCGTTCGATGAATTGCCCCGCGAATGGGACGTGGTGGCGGTCGGCGCCGGCGTTGCCGGCGCGGTTGCCGCCTTGCACCTCGCGCGTTCGAAACTGCGCGTGCTGCTGGTCGAGAAATCCGCCTGGCCGCGCGAGAAGACGTGCGGCGGCTGCCTGAACGCCGCGGCTTTGCACGCCCTCGCCGATGCGGGCATCGAGCTGGACGAAGGGCGCGCATACGCGCGGATGCGGCTGGTGTGCGGAGGGCGCTTTGCCGGGCTTCCGCTTCCGCGGGGTCTTGCGATCTCCCGCAAGCGCCTGGATGCGCTGCTGGTCGAGCATGCGATTCGCGCCGGCGCGCGTTTCGTGCCGGAGACGCGCGCGAGCCTGGGTGAAGCCGGTCGGTACGGCCGGGAAGTGCTGCTGAAATCCGGTGCGGCCAGTTCCGCGACCATCGCGCGCGTGGTGCTCGACTGCAGCGGCCTTGCCGGTCGCCTGCAGCTGGACGTGGGATGGCGGATAGCACCGCACGCACGCATCGGGGTGGGCGCGAGCGTGCGCGACGTGTCGGCCTGGTATGGCCCCGGCGCGATCCACATGGCTTGTGCCGCGCACGGCTACGTCGGGCTGGTGCGCGCGGAAGATGGAATCGCCAATGTCGCCGCCGCGCTGGATCCGGAATGGTGCGGCGAAACCGGCGGGCCGGCGCGCGCGATCTCGGAAATCCTCGCCGGGGCCGGCTTGCCGGCGATCCGGCATCTGCGCGAGGTCCATTGGCGGGGCACGCCGCATCTCACCCGCGTGCGCCGCGCGCTCGGCGCCGAACGCGTACTGGCCCTGGGCGATGCCGCCGGCTACGTGGAACCGTTCACCGGCGAAGGCATGGCATGGGCGATCGCGGATGCCGCGGCCGTGGTGCCGCTCGTGTGCGAGGCGGTCGCCGACTGGAGCGACGGAATCATCGCGCGCTGGGGTGCGTTGCACGCACGCAACGTGCGCGCGCGCCAGCGCGTGTGCCGCGGCGTGTCCAGGGTGTTGCGCCACCCGCGGCTGCTGGCCGCCGCGCTGCCGATGCTGGACGCCGCGCCGGCACTGGTTTTGCCACTGTCGAAATGGCTGAATCGGGATTTCGGGCCATCCACGATGGTGCACCGGTGAGCGACGTGCACATTGCCGGACTCGGCATCGCGATCCCGCCCGGCTCGTTTGCGCAGGAAACCGCGATCCCGCTGGCTGCGGCACGCTGCTGCCGCGACGAGCGCGAGCGCGTGTGGCTGGAACGCATCTACCGCGCCAGCGGCGTCCGGCGGCGCGGCAGCGTGCTGCTCGAATCCGACGACGATGCCGCGCCCATCGAGGCGTTCTACCCGCCCCGAGCGTCCGTCGGAGATCGCGGACCGACCACGGCGACGCGGCTCGCACGCTACGCGCGGGAAGCGGGCAAGCTGGCCAGGCGCGCGTGTACTTCCGCACTGGACGATGCAGCGGTGGAACCATCGCGCATCACGCACCTGGTCACGGTTTCCTGCACCGGGTTGTTTTCGCCCGGACTGGACGCGGAGCTGATCGCGCAACTCGCATTGCCGCGCGACGTCGGGCGCCTGAACCTGGGTTTCATGGGCTGCCACGGCGCGCTCAACGGCCTGCGCGCCGCGTCCGCGCTGGCGCAAAGCGCGCCTGACGCGCGCGTGCTGCTGTGCTGCGTCGAGCTGTGCAGCCTGCACTTCTGCTACGGCTGGAATCCGCAGCAGGTGGTCGCGAACGCGCTGTTCGCCGATGGCGCGGCGGCGGCCATTCTTTCGCGGGACGGTGGCGCGGGTCTGCCGCTGCGCGACACCGCCAGCCTGCTGACACGCGACTCGACCGACGCGATGACCTGGCACATCGGCGACCACGGTTTCGAAATGGGTCTGTCGCTGGAAGTTCCGAAGCGCATCCGCGCGTCACTGCGCGAGTGGCTGCAGCCGTGGCTCGCCTCGCACGACCTGGCCATCAACGATGTCGCGCACTGGGCGATCCACCCCGGGGGCCCGGAGATCATCCAGGCCGCGCTGGATTCGCTGGGCCTGCCGGCCGCGGCCGGCGATCACTCGCGCGCGATCCTGGCCGAACACGGCAACATGTCATCGCCCACCGTGCTGTTCATCCTGCAACGCATGCGCAGTGCGGGAACCGCTGGCCCGATCATTGCGCTCGGCTTCGGGCCGGGGCTGATGTTCGAGGCGGCGCTGCTCGGCTGACGCGCACTACTGCATCAACGCGCTTTCCCGCACCCGCTTGATTTCGTCGCGCAGTCGGGCGGCATCCTCGAACTCCAGGTTCTGCGCGTGCCTGTACATCTGTGCCTCCAGCTTCTTGATCAGCGCGGCGGCGCTGTGCGCATCCAGGCTGGCGTAATCGGCCGCCTCTTCCGCCACGACGCCCCGGGCCATGGCCGGCGCCTTGCGCCCACGGCCACGCGCCGGCGCGGGTTCGCGCGCACCTTCCATGATGTCGGCGATCTTCTTCTGCACCGACTTCGGCGTGATGCCGTGCTCGAGGTTGTATTCGACCTGTTTGGCGCGGCGGCGGTCGGTTTCGTCCATGGCCGCCTGCATGGATCGCGTGATCGTGTCGGCGTAGAGGATGGCCTTGCCGCGCAGGTTGCGCGCGCAACGGCCGATGGTCTGGATCAGCGAGCCGGCCGAACGCAGGAAGCCTTCCTTGTCGGCGTCCAGGATCGCGACCAGCGACACCTCCGGCATGTCCAGCCCTTCGCGTAGCAGGTTGATGCCGACCAGCACGTCGAATTTTCCAAGCCGCAGGTCGCGGATGATTTCCACGCGCTCGACCGTTTCGATGTCCGAGTGCAGGTAGCGCACCTTGACGCCGTGCTCGTACAGGAATTCGGTGAGGTTCTCGGCCATGCGCTTTGTCAGCGTGGTGATCAGCACGCGATCGCCCAGCGCCACGCGCTGCTTGATCTCGCCCAGCACGTCGTCCACCTGGCTGCGCGCCGGCCGCACTTCCACTTCCGGATCCACCAGCCCGGTCGGGCGCACCACCAGCTCGACCACGCTGCCGCCCGACTTCTCCAGTTCGTATTTGCCAGGCGTGGCGGAAACGAAGATGGTGCGCGGCTCGCGCCGTTCCCATTCCTCGAAGCGCAGCGGCCGGTTGTCGAGCGCGCTCGGCAGCCGGAACCCGAATTCCACCAGCGTTTCCTTGCGCGAGCGGTCGCCCTTGTACATGCCGCCCAACTGCGGCACGGTGACGTGCGATTCGTCCACCACCAGCAGTGAATCGGGGGGAAGATAATCGAACAACGTCGGCGGCGGTTCGCCCGGCGCGCGCCGGGACAGGTGCCTGGAGTAGTTCTCGATGCCCGAGCAGAAGCCGATCTCGGACAGCATCTCGAGGTCGTAGCGGGTGCGCTGCTCCAGTCGCTGCGCCTCGACCAGCTTGTTTTCCTTGCGCAGGTGTTCCAGCCAGTCGGTGAGTTCCAGCTTGATCGTCTCGATCGCGTTCAACACCGACGCGCGCGTGCTGGCGTAATGTGTGCGCGGATACACCGTGTAGCGCGGTATCTTGCGGATCGTTTCGCCGGTCAATGGATCGAACAGCGCGAGCGCTTCCACTTCGCCATCGAACAACTGGATGCGCAGCGCTTCGGTTTCGTTCTCGGCCGGGAACACGTCCACCGTTTCGCCGCGCACGCGGTAGGTGCCGCGATGAAGTTCCATCTCGTTGCGCGTGTACTGCAATTCGGTGAGATGGCGGATCAGCTCGCGCTGGCCGACCCGCTCGCCGGTGGAAAGGATCAGCCGCAGCGACAGGTAGTCTTCCGGATTGCCCAGACCGTAGATCGCCGACACCGTGGCCACGATCAACGAGTCGCGGCGCGACAGCAGCGCCTTGGTCGCGGCCAGACGCATCTGCTCGATGTGCTCGTTGAGCGAGGAATCCTTTTCGATATAGGTGTCGCTGGAAGGCACGTAGGCTTCCGGCTGGTAATAGTCGTAGTAGCTGACGAAATACTCGACCGCGTTGTGCGGGAAGAACTCGCGGAACTCGCCGTACAACTGCGCGGCCAGCGTCTTGTTCGGGGCCAGCACCAGCGTCGGTTTCTGCACCGCCTGCACGACATTGGCAATGGTGAAGGTCTTGCCCGAGCCGGTGACGCCCAGCAGCGTCTGTGCCGCGAGGCCCGACTCGAAACCTTCGATCAGTTTGCCGATCGCCTGCGGCTGGTCGCCGGCGGGCTTGTACGGCGCGGCAAGCTGGAACCGCTCGTCGCTGCGCTGAGTGCGATCGTCCATCGTTGCATTCTATAAGGCCCGGCCGACACACCATGTAGGCACGTTCCGACGCAATCAAGCGCCTTGCGCCGCTGCCGCGCGATTCACCGGGAATGGACCATTTCCCTTCGCTTGCCGCCGGGGGAACGGGCCATGGCTTTGTCGTCGCGTTCGCGCCAGCGCGGACTCACGCTCATCGAATTGCTGATCGTGCTGACCATCGCCGGGCTGCTGGCGGTGGTCGGGATGCCCGCGCTCGGCTCGATGCTGGCGCGCTCGCATCGCGAATCCGCCGAAACCGCCCTGCAGGCGAGCCTGATGCACGCGCGCGAAATGGCGATCACGCACCACGTCCAGGTGATCGTCTGTCCCAGTCCGGACCATCGAACCTGCGCGTCCTGGGACGACTGGCAGGATGGCTGGCTGGTCGCCGTGGATGCGGACCGCGATCGCAAACCCGATGCCGGCGCACCCCTGGAAGTATTCGAAGCCATGCCGGCGCACATGCGCGTGCGCAGCAGCAGCGGCCGGCCACGCGTGGTGTTCCGTCCGGACGGCAGTGCGTCGGGCAGCAACGCCCGACTCACCATCTGCCATCTCGGCGACACGCGCGCCGGCAGTGCGGTGATCGTGTCCAGCTCGGGTCGCGTGCGCGAGGCCGATGCCGATCCCCATCGTCTGGAGGCGTGCCTGGACGGCGCGGACTGAGCGATCGGGGAGCGTCACATTTGTTGACGATTCGCGGGAGCCGGCGCAGCGCCGCCGGCGACCCATGACTTCCGGCAGTGGCACATTTCTTGATCTGGCTCGTTCAGCCAACAGCGCGTTGGCGCCGAGCGCAAGGGGTAAACCATGAAACGAGCACTGATCACGATGCTGGCTCTTGGTCTCGCCGTAAGCTCCTTCGGGGTGTGCGTGGCAGAGATGTTCTGACCGGCATCGTCGCACCTGCAATCCTGCGCACATGCGGCCCGGCCCGGCCGCCGCCAGACAGCCGCCGCGCGGCTGCCGCCGGGTCGCGGTGCACCAACACCGACCGGCCAACCTGCTCGACGTACGTGGCCGGCCGTTCTTCGCGGTTGAGACCAGGAGCAACGCAACGGCCACGCCGCAACGAAAAACGCCCGCATCGCTGCGGGCGTTTGTTCCGAACCGGTGGCGCCCGAACTTGGACTCGAACCAAGGACCCCCAGATTAACAGTCTAGTGCTCTAACCAGCTGAGCTATTCGGGCATCGGGAACCGCAAATTATCGCGGGCCTTGGTTTCGCTGTCAAAGCGAAACGCGGGGCGGCTACGCGCTGGCCGCCTCCTTCTCGCCGGCGATCCGGTAGCACGGAACGTATTCGCGGCCGGGCAGCTTCATGCGGTGCTGGGCGACGAAGCCGCGCAGCAGCGCGTCCAGTGCGCGCATGATCCTGGGGTCGCCGTTGATCGTGAACGGCCCTTTCCTGTCTATCTGGTGCAGGCCTTCTTCCTTGACGTTGCCGGCGACGATGCCGGAGAACGCGCGCCGCAGGTCCGCGGCCAGCAGGTGCGGATCGCGGGTCGCGTGCAGGTCAAGCGCCGCCATGTTCTCGTGGGTCGGCCGGAACGGCACCTGGAAGTCGTACGGCACCTTCAACGCCCAATTGAAGAAAAACGCATCGTGCTGCTCGACGCGCTGCTCGCGTACCCGCTCGATGCCGTCGCGGATCTCATGGGCCACCGCGATCGGGTCGTCCATGATGATGCGGTAGCGCCGGCTGATCCCCTCGCCCAGCGCCAGGCGCAGGAACATGTCTATCTGCTCGAAATACGGCGCCGCCGCCGCCGGCCCGGTGAACACGAGCGGGAACGGCACCTGCGCGTTTTCCGGATGCAGCAGGATGCCGAGCAGGTACAGGATCTCCTCGCAGGTGCCCACCCCGCCCGGAAACACGATGAAGCCGTGACCCACCCGGACGAAGGCCTCCAGCCGCTTCTCGATGTCCGGCAGGATCACCAGGTTGTTGACGATCGGATTGGGCGACTCCGCGGCGATGATGCCCGGCTCGGTCAGGCCGATGTAGCGGTTCCTGTAGTGCCGCTGCTTGGCGTGTGCGATGGTGGCGCCCTTCATCGGCCCCTTCATCGCGCCCGGCCCGCACCCGGTGCAGATATCCATGCCGCGCAGGCCGAGCTGGTAGCCCACCGTCTTGCTGTAATCGTATTCGTCGCGCGAGATCGAATGTCCGCCCCAGCACACCGCGAGGTTCGGCGCCGCGCGCGCATGCAGGACCCGCGCGTTGCGCAGGATGTCGAACACCGCATGGGTGATGCCGCTGCTGTCGTCGAGGTCGAACTGGCCGGCCTCCAGTTGCGTGGACACGTACACGATGTCGCGCACCACCGCGAACAGCAGCTCGTTGGTGCCGCGGATGATCCGGCCGTCCACGAACGCCTGCGCCGGCGCGTGGGTCAACTCCAGTTGCACGCCGCGATCCTCCTGCAGCACCTGGATGTCGAAATCGCGATAGCGATCCAGCATGGTGCGCGCGTCGTCGTGCACCTCGCCGGAGGTGAGCACCGCCAGCGCGCACGAGCGCAGCAGCGCGTGCAGGCCCGCGGAGCTGGCGTCGCGCAGCCGCGCGATCTCCTTGCGCGAAAGCACGTCCAGCGTGCCGGCCGGCGTCACCCGGGCGCTGACGGTTTGCGGGGCGGTGCGGGGATGCGCGTCGTTCACGTGCGGAGGTCCTCAGTCGCTCAGCGACAAGCGGCAAGCATGGTCGGGGCGTGCGGCAGCGGTCAAGCAATCAGACCGCATGAAGATAGGCAGCGATGCCGCTCATGACCATCTGCACGGAAAGCGCAACCAGCAGCATGCCCATCAGCCGCTCCAGCGCGGTGAGCACGCTCTCGCCCAGCCAGCGGAACAGATACGTGGAGGACAGCAGGATCGCCGCGGTCGCCAGCCATGCCGCGAACAGCGCCAGGCCCCACTGCGCGGTATGGCCCGGCTGCGAATTGGTGAGCAGCAGCAACGCGGCCATGGCCGAGGGGCCGGCCACCCCGGGGATGGCCAGCGGCACGATGAACGGCTCGCCCTGCCCGACCGGCCCGAAGATGCCGCCGTCGCGCGGCGGGAACACCATCTTGATGCCGATCAGGAACAGCACGATGCCTCCGCCGATGCTGACCGACTCCTGCTTCAGTTGCAGCGAACTCAGGATCACCTGCCCGCCGAGCAGGAAGGCGATCAGCACGGCCAGCGCGATCAGCAGTTCGCGCGTCATCACCCAGCGCCTTCGCTGCGGCGGCACGTGTTTCAGCAGCGACAGGAAGAAGGGGATGTTGCCGAGCGGATCCAGGATCAGGAACAGCAGGATCCCGGCCGACAGCGTGGTCATCTGGGCTTCCATGGCGTTTCCTTAAGGGACCAGGGATCGGGGACCAGGGACCAGGGAGAAG
>DASVDY010000097.1:0-13908 GCA_036380855.1 Rhodanobacteraceae bacterium | reverse complement strand
CAGCATGACCTGTCCGCGCCAGTCGCCGAGCTTGCGTGGCCCCCCTTCCAGCGTGTTCGCCTCGAAGTCGTAGATGTCGGTCATGGAGGAATGCTACCGCATCCCACATCGCAGGCCTTGGATGGCCGTGTCGAAGTGAACTTGCCGGCGCCGTTGCATGACGGCGAGCAGCGCAGCGCCAAGCGGGAGCAAGGCGCGACGTCCGAGCACAGGGACGTGCGAGTTCGCGCCGGCCCGCTTGGCGCGAGAAGCGCAGCGAAGTCGAGCCAACCGGACGTTGGCGAGACCGTCATGCCGTCGCCAATGGTTTTGGCTACTTTTGCCGAAACAAAAGTAGCCCGCGAGCGGCAGCGAGCGGAACCCGGGAATTCTTGCGAAGCGGTCGCGACTGGATCCCGGCAAACAGCTGCCATCCATGGCCAAGAGCTCCGTCGCCGGGACGACGAGCAAACGCAAGCGAAGCGCTACCGTGTCAGTGCCTGCTCGCCGCAGCCGCGTCCACCGGATGCGCCAGCGCCAGTCCCTTCAGCACGTGCAGCGCCTCCGACAATGCATAGTCGCTGGCCGCGAGCTTGCCCGCGTCCGTTGCGGCGCCGTCGTCCACCACCGGCGTGTTGCCCTGCAGGTGGTTGGGCAGGTCGCTTTCGTGCTCGTCGTCCACCGGCGTGCCCGCCTGCGTGCTGACGGAAACATTGCCGAGGGTGATGTCGGGCGTGATGCCGGCGGCCTGGATGGAAGCGCCGTCGGGCGTGTAGTAGCGCGCGGTGGTGAGCTTGATCGCCTCGTCGTCGGAGAGCGGCAGGATCGTCTGCACCGAGCCCTTGCCGAAGGTGCGCTGGCCCATCAGCAGCGCGCGATGATCGTCCTTCAATGCGCCGGCAACGATCTCGGCGGCGGATGCGGTGCCGTTGTCCACCAGCACCACCATCGGCGCGCCGTCCAGCAGGTCGCCCGGGGTGGCGCCGAAGGAGAGATCGGCTTCCTTCAGCCGGCCCTTGGTGGTGACGATGGTGCCGGAATCGAGGAACGCGTCGCTGACGCCGACCGCGGCGGTCAGCAGGCCGCCCGGGTTGGAGCGCAGGTCCAGCACCGCTCCGCGCAGCGGCCCGCTCTTTTTCTGCAGCGCATCCAGGTCGTGGTCCAGGTCGCTGGCGGTGTCTTCCTGGAACTGGCTGATGCGGATGTAGGCGTAACCGGGGTCGAGCATTTGCACCTTGACGCTGCCGACGTGGATGCGTTCGCGCGTCAGCGGGATCGTCACCGGCGCCTTCGCGTCGGCGTGCAGGATGCCCAGCGTGATCTTGCTTCCGGGCGGGCCGCGCAATTCCTTGACCGCCGAATCCAGCGCATCCGGCTGCACGGTCTTGCCGTTGATCGAGACGATCGTGTCGCCCGACTTGATGCCGGCGCGCGCGGCGGGCGTGCCGTCGATCGGCGCGACGATGCGCAACTGGTCGTTCAGTTGCGCGACTTCGATGCCGAGGCCCGAATACGCGCCGGTGGTGTCCTCGGTGAGATCCTTCAGGTCGCTGGTGTCGAGGAACTCGCTATGCGGATCCAGCCCCGCGAGCATGCCGCGGATGGCCGATTGCATCAGCGTCTTGTCGTCCACCTTGTCCACGTAGGCCTGCTTCACCATCGCGTAGACGCGGGTGAAGGCGCGGATGTCGGCGAGGTCCGGCGTGTCGGTCGCGGCGGAGGTGACCGAGCCGGCCTCGGCCGGCGTGCTCACCTTTTCCGGCGGCGCGCTCGAAGAAGCGGGCGAGGGCGAGGCGGCTGGCGGCGGCGCGGCCACGGCGGCGGCGCTGCACACCAGCAGCAGGAGGCAAGACAGGGGATTGCGCAGGAACATGGAACCACACCAACGGGCGTTGCGCCCGATTATGCGACAACGCCGTGAGAAAGGCGTTCACGCGGAACATTCCTCCTCCGCTCGGGAGAACCGCTCTCCATGCCCGGCTCGCTGGTCGCGAAGCGCCGGATGAGCTTCAGGGTTTGGGGCTGGGTACCGGGCTGCCGGTTCCCCCCTCACGGCGGGAAGGGATTCAACGCTTTTTCAGCCAGTCCCGCGCATCCACCGGCTTGCCGTCCTTGCGGATTTCGAAATACGCCCCGGCCTGTTGCTGGCCGCGACCGACCGTGGCGATGGACTGGCCCGGCTTCACCCAGTCGCCCACCTCCACCAGCGCGGCGTCATTGTTGCCGTACAGCGTCATGTAGCCACCGCCGTGGTCCACGATCACCAGCTCGCCGAAACCGCGCATGAAATCCGCCCAGGCGACCCGACCGTAGGCCACCGCATGCACCGTGGTGCCGGGCCTGGCCGCGATCAGCAGTCCATGCTCGAGCACCCCGCTGCCGGCATGCGCCGCGCCGCTCGCCGGCCAGGGCAAGTCGCCTTCCGATTGCGCGAACGGCCGCTGGCCGCCGAGCTGCCGGGGAATGTCGGCGAAAACGTCCTTCAATTTTTCCAGCAGCCTTTCCAGATCCTGCTTCTGGGCCTGCAACGCGGCCAGCCTGTCGCGTTGCTGCGCAAGCTGTGCATCGGCCTGGGCGAGCAGCTTCTGCTGCGCGTCGCGCGCCTGCTCCAGGGCTTGCGCCTGCGCGGCGCGCTGCTCGCGCCGGGTGCGCAGCGCAGCCTGATCGGCCTCGATGCCCCGCTTCACCAGTTCGAGCGTTGCCACATCCCCCAGCAGCTCGCGGATGCGTTGCACGCGGTCGCGCTGGAAATAGCGCGAGTAGGCCAGCGCACGCGCGATGCGCGCGACGTCCTGGTCGCCCAGCAGCATGGAAAGGTCGCTGCCGCGGTTCAGCGCGTAGGCCGCCCGCAGCAGTTGCGCCAGCGCTTCGCGCTGGTCGGACAGTTTCTTCTCGAGTTCGGTGCGCCGGCCCTGCAACTGCGCGAGCGCGGCGGACTTCGCCTCGATCGCCGCGTCGGTGTCGCGCAGCGCGCGTGCGGCATCGCTCAACTGCCCCGCCTGTTGCGCAAGGGTGGAGTTGATCCGGTCGCGCTGTGCGGCAGTGGCGTGCTGCTGTTGCGCAAGCTGCCCGATCTGCGCGCGCACCGCATCGAGTTTCTGCTCGACCTGCGCCTGTTGCGCCTTGCGCGCGGCGTCCTCGGTTTGTGCGTGGGCACCGGAGAAGGCGATCAGCAGCACCGCGCTCGCGAGCGCGCGCAGGATGTGCGGCAGCAAAGGATCACCGGAATCGCCCATGCGCGGCAATTATGGCAGCCGCCATCCATGGCCAAGAACCGCGTGGTCGCGGACACGTCCCGTGCGCGCGACCGCGATCAGGCATCAATCCAGAGCGCCAGGGTATCGAGCGAGCTTGCGAGCTGTCGCTCCGCCCCGCGGGTCGAGTCCGCGTCGCGCGCGCGCGCGGCGCTTTCCACCGCGTCCGCCGCGGCGCGCACCTCGCGCGCGCCGACCAGCGCGGCGGCACCCTTCATTCGATGCGCCTCGCGCGCCGCGTCGTCCAGGTTGTCCGCGTGCAGCGCCTCGCGCAGCGCCTGCAGGTCGCGGTACGCGCTGAGCAGGAAGTCGCGCAACAGGTTGCGCGCCAGCACGCGATCATTGCCGGCGATTTCGGTGAGCACGTCGTGCTCGATCGGTGCCCGCGGTGCGACCAGGATGTCGGCGTACGGGTCGAACAGCGCTTCCGCGGAAGAAAGCGGCGCGGCTTCGGTCGCCCGCTCCGATGTCTCGAAGACGACGTGCGGCAGCCAGCGGTGCAGGGTGGCGGCCAATTGCGCGATGCGCAGCGGCTTGCCGAGGAAGTCGTCCATGCCCGCCTCGAGGCAGCGTTCCGGTTCGCCCTTGCTGACGTTGGCCGTGATCGCGATGATCGGCGTGCGTTCGCGCCGCTCGCGGCGTTCGATCTCGCGGATCGCCGCGGTGAGCTGGTAGCCGTCCATCCTCGGCATGTGGATGTCCGCAAGCAGCAGCGCGTAGCGCCCGTTTTTCCAGCGCTCCAGCGCATCCTCGCCGTCCACCGCGGTTTCGCAGGCAAAGCCCGCGCGCGCCAGTTGCCGGGTCAGCACTTCGCGGTTGGTCGGATGGTCGTCCACCACCAGGACAAGGCTGCGCTCGTTCTCCGCCTGCTCGACGCTCGGCAGCGCGCGGCTGGGGAACGACTCCTCGGCGGGCGCGTCGCGAAGGTGCGGCAGCGCCGCCGGATCGCCCTGCGCCAGCATCACGACGAGGCTGAAGGTGCTGCCCGAGCCGGGCTTGCTGGCGAGTTCGATCTCGCCGCCCATCAGCTGGGCAAGCTGCCGGCAGATCGCAAGCCCGAGGCCGGTGCCGCCGAATTGCCGCGCGGTGCCGCTGTCGCCTTGCGAGAACGGCTGGAACAGCTGCATCCGCTGTGCGTCGCTGATGCCGATGCCGCTGTCGCGCACGCGCAGCGCGATGCGATGACGACCGTCCGGCAGCGCTTCCAGGATTTCAACCTGCACGGTGACGCCGCCGTTGCGGGTGAACTTCAGCGCATTGGAAAGGAAGTTGGAAAGGATCTGCCGCAGCCGCAGCGGATCGGCGACGTAGGCCGGCGCGAGCGCTTCGTCCAGCGCCAGTTCCAGGGTCAGGCCCTTGCTGGAGGCGATGCCGAGGAAATTGTGCACGGTGTGGCTGAGCAGCCGGCGCAGGTCAACGGTTTCCGGCGCAAGCTGCATGCGCCCGGCTTCGATCTTGGAGAAATCCAGGATGTCGCCGATGATCTGCAGCAGGCTCTGGGCCGAACTCTGCACGATGTTGACGCAGCGGCGCTGCTCGGCATCCAGCCTGGTGTGCTCCAGCAACTCGAGCATGCCGGTGATGCCGATCATCGGCGTGCGGATCTCGTGGCTCATCGCCGCAAGGAAGGAACTCTTGGCGCGGCTTGCCTCCTGCGCGCGCGCCTCGCTCGTGCGCAACTCCGCCGCGTTGCGCTTGATGTCGGAGCGCATGTCCTTGAACACGTCCATGACCTCGCCGATCTCGCCGGGCACGCGCTTGCCCGGATGCACGTCGAAATCGCCTGCGCGCATGCCCTGCGCCATCCGCACCATCTGCTCGATGCCGCGATAGACATTGCGCAGCACGCGGCGGCCGGCGTAGGCAACGATCAACAGCGCGATCGCGGACAGCGCCAGCCGCCACCAGGACAGCCAGCGCGCATGCGCGGCGTCGTCGCGCAATTGCTGTTCGGCGTCAAGGATCTTGAGGTCGGAAAGCAGGTCCAGGTCGCCCAGCAGCGGGTCGAAGGCGGGAAACAGTTCCGTGTCGGCGAACCGGCCCAGGCCGGTGAGGTCGCGCGTCCGCAGCAATCGCTCCAGATGCGCGACGGCCGCGTCGGCGCTCGCCCGCTCGCGGCCGATGCGGTCGAGCACTTCGCGCTGGTTGGGCGGCAGCGCTTCCGCATGCAGCGCATCCATGGCCTGGGCGATGCGCGCGCGATCGGCCCCCAGCGACTGCAGCCCCGCATCCCAGCCCATCAGGCCGTTGCGCACCTTGAAGGTGACGCCGATCAGGTCAATGCCGTAGGCGTCGGTGAGCGCCTTCACTTCGCTCTGGCCGCCGAGCGCGTTGTCGTAGAGACGCGTGAGCGTGGCCTCGTGCGCGCGCTGGTAGATCTCGTCCAGCACGATCACGCTGGCGCCCGCCACCAGCAGCACGCCGAACAGCAGCGACAACTGGCGGCGAACGGTCCAGAAGCGCGCGGCCGTCACGGCAAATCCGTTGCTGGAGGCACGCGCGCTGTCGCGGAACCTTCGACGTCGCCGGGGGCTGCGCGCCGGTCGCCTGCACCCAGGCTCCTAGGCATGGGACCGGCGCCACTGCTGCACCAGCTCCGGCAGGTCCTCGCCCGGCACGGCCATGCCGATCAGCGCGCCCTGCGCGCGCGTGCAATCGAGCTCGGCCAGCATCTGCCATTCGTCCATCGTCTCCACGCCCTCGGCGACGGTAGTGAGCCCGAGCTTGTGGCCGAGCCCAAGGCTCGCCTCCACCACTGCGCGCTGGCGCGTCTCGTGGATCGCGCCGTTGATGAAGCTGCGGTCGATCTTCAGTTCCGTCACCGGCAGTTGCGCCAGATGCGTCAGCGAGGACCAGCCGGTGCCGAAATCGTCCACCGACAATCCGAAGCCCTTCAGGCGCAGTCTCGCGAGCACGTTCAGCACCTTCGCCGCTTCGTGCATCACCGCCGACTCGGTGATTTCCAGGGTGATGTCGCGAGGCTCGACGCCGGCGTGCTGCGCGATGGCCTGGTAGCGGTCCGCGGCGGCGATGTCCGAGAGATTGTGCATGGACACGTTCACCGACACGTGCAGGTCCAGGCCCTGTTCGCGCCAGCGCTTCCGCCATGCGCATGCCTGCGCCAGCATCCGCTCGGTCAGTGCGTCAATCAGGTCGGCGCGTTCCAGCTCCGGGATGAAGTGGGCGGGCGATATATGCCTGCCGTCGTGGCGCCAGCGCGCAAGCGCCTCGACGCCGGTGACGAAACCGCTGCCGATCGCCACCTGCGGCTGGAACCACGGTATGAACTCGTCGTGCGCCAGCGCTTCGGCGAGCAGCCCTTCGCTGACATTGATGTCGCCATCGTCCAGCCGCCTCTCCTGTTCGCGCCAGAACAGCTCCAGGGTCTGCCGCAGCTTGGCGGTGGTCAACGGCTTTTCCAGCGTGCCGAGCACGCGCAGGCCGGAAGCGCGCGCCATGATCTGCACGGTGTTGAGCAATGCGGGGTCGAGCGCGGTCAGCACCACCACCGCGTGGGCCAGGCGCTCGCGCGCGATGTGGCCGATGAACTCGATGCCGTCCATGTGCGGCAGGTCCAGGTCCACCAGCACCACGTCCACCGTGCGTGGTTGATCCGCCAGCAGGGCGAGCGCGCTGCGGCCGTCCGCGGCTTCGAGCGCATGCGGCACGCCGACCTGGCCGAGCAGGCGCAGCGCGACCTCGCGCTGGAACGCGTGATCCTCGACCACCAGCACCGAGAGTACGTCGAGATTGCCCATCCTTCGCCCCTTGCGAGAGCCTCCCTGCGAGTCCCCGAGCATCATACGTGCCGTTGGGTGTCGCGCAACTTCGGAGGTCTGAGCGCCGGAACCGGACGCCAAAGTTCACAAGTGTGCACGCGGGCACCCATAATGCGGCGCAATGTTGAACCGGCTCTGGATCGGATTTTTCCTGGTTGCGGCAGCGGCGGCGCTGGCGCGCTGGCTGTTCGGCGGCGATGCCGCGGTGTTCGCGGCGATCGTGGCCGCGCTGTTCGAGATGGCCAGGCTTTCGGTCGAGGTGATGCTGCTGTTGTTCGGCACGCTCACGCTGTGGCTGGGTTTTCTTGCCATCGCCGAGCGCGCGGGACTGGTGGACCTGCTGGCGCGCGCGCTGGGCCCGCTGTTCGCGCGGCTGATGCCGGAGGTGCCGCGCGGCCATCCCGCGATCGGCCTGATCACGCTCAACTTCGCCGCCAACGTGCTGGGCCTGGACAACGCCGCGACGCCGATCGGCCTGCGCGCGATGCGCGAGCTGCAGACGCTGAACCCGAGCGAGCACACCGCCAGCAACGCGCAGATCCTGTTCCTGGTGTTGAACGCCTCGTCGCTGACGCTGCTGCCGGTGACGATCTTCATGTACCGCGTGCAGCAGGGTGCGCCCGACCCGACCATCGTGTTCGTGCCGATCCTGCTGGCGACTTCGGCGTCCACCCTGGTCGGGCTGCTCAGCGTCGCGCTGATGCAACGCTTGAAGCTCTGGGATCCGGTGGTGCTGGCCTGGATCGGCGGCTTCGGCGTGGCGCTGGCCGCCTTCATCCACGCCCTGGCCGGGATGACGCCGGCGCAGCTGTCCGCGTTCTCGTCGTTGCTGGGCAACCTGATCCTGTTCGGGATCATCGTGGTATTCATCGCGGCCGGTGCGATCAGGCGCGTGCCGGTGTACGAATGCTTCGTCGAGGGCGCCAAGCAGGGCTTCGAGGTTGCGAAGAACCTGCTGCCGTATCTGGTGGCGATGCTGTGTGCCGTCGGCGTGCTGCGCGCTTCGGGCGTGCTGGATTACGCGCTGGACGGGCTGCGCTGGCTGGCGGGCGCGGCACACCTGGACACGCGGTTCGTGGATGCGATGCCGACCGCGCTGGTGAAACCGCTTTCCGGTTCGGCCGCGCGCGCGATGCTGATCGAGACCATGCAGCACACCGGCGTGGACAGCTTCGCCTCGCGGCTTGCCGCGACCGTGCAGGGCAGCACCGAAACCACGTTCTACGTGCTGGCGGTGTATTTCGGCGCGGTGCGCATCGTGCGTGCCCGGCATGCGGTCGGCTGCGCGCTGCTTGCCGATCTTGCCGGTGTGATTGCGGCGATCGGCGTGTGCTATTGGTTCTTCGGGTAAGCGAAAGCCGGGCGAAGGCACCCGCTTTTTCGATTTTGCATCAACGATGCGGGATTCGAGCTACACCCGCGAAGGCCCGCGCAGCAGGCGCGCGGGCAGGCCCAGGATCGCCCGCAGCAGGTCGAACACGCCGTCCACCGCCAGCCCGAGCAGGCGGAACGGCAGCAACAGCAGCCAGGCGATCGGCCACAGGATCAGCGCCAGCAATGCCAGTGGCCAGCACACCACCAGCAGCACCAGCCACAGCAGGAAGGTGAGCATCGCGCGGTCTCAATGTGTCCCGGCTGCGGCAGGCACGGCGTGCGTCGCCGGCGTCACCGTGGTCGCGGGCGCGGCGCCGACCTGGCCCGCCGGTGCGAGCGATCCGCCGGGCGCCGGCAGCTTCTGCCCAACCAGCAACGCGCGCAGGTCCTGCAGCTTGATCTTGATCTGTGCTTCGTTCTCCGGCCCGGTGTGCAGCAGCATCTTCTGCCCCGCCGAGAGCGACTCCAGTTGCGGGTCGGCGTACACGTAGAACGCGCCGCTCTTCTTCACCTCGATCGGCTGCTTCGGCTCCGGCGTGGCCAGCAGGTTGTCAATCGTCGCGATCAGGCGATCGTTGAAATAGCCCTTGGGGTAGCCGAGTTCGCGATAGGCCTGCTGGAACAACGGGTAGTCGTGTACGTACCACGCGACCAGCGCCTTGTCGTCCACCGACTTCAGCACCTGCATGTAGGGCGCGTAACGCCGGTAGTTCTGCGCGGCGATCAAGGTGCGGCCTTTGTCCTGTTCGACCGCGAACGTGCCGCCGGGCGTGCGCAGCGGCATGATGCGGGTGGAACCGAAAGTCTGCCGCGGCAACGCGTCCACGGTGGCCACGATGTTGGGGATGATCGCCTGCTGCAGCAGCAGGTCGCGCAGACCTTGCGCGCCCGGGATCGCGAGCAGCGCCTGCATCACCGACGCATCGCTGTTGTGCAAATCGGGCAACGCCGGGCTGGCGCCTGACGCCGGGACGCTGGCGCGGTTGATCGGATACTGCGGCGCGGTGCTGGCGGGCGCGGGATGGGGATTCAACACCGCGGGCGAGGGCCCGCGCGAACCGGGCCGGTCGAACACGAAGAACCAGATCGCGATCGCGATGATCGCCAGCAACACGATGATCGCTATCCACTGCGCAGCCGATCTCATGGGCATCCTCCCGCGCTGATGACGCTACTTGGATGCGCGCAGCCACGGATGGTTCCGCGCCGTGCGCTCACCTTACGGTGCCGCGGCGGCGGCCGCAGGTCAATGCGTGCCGCCGCTCGCCGGTGCGGTGCTGCCGGACCTGGGCGGCGGGATCGAACCGGCCGAGCCGGGCGGCGGCAAGGTCGTGGCATTGCCCATCGCGTTCGGCTGCGCCGCGGGCGCCGGCCGCGAGGTGCTGCCCGCAGGCACGCTGGCGGGGGGTCCGCCGGTCGTGGTGGCCGGCGCGTAGCCCGGCGTCATCGGTACATTGGTATTCGGGTTGGTGCCGCGGCCGAGGTCGTTCGCCCAGTAGATCCAGGCCACGATGATGGCGGCGATGATGATCGCCGCGATGATCCAGAACAGCACCGGGCGGCGGGGTGGCGGTGTGCGCGGTGGCATGACGACTCCTTGTCCATGCTTCCCAGATTTCCACGGTCGCAACCCCTGCGTGCAGGGAATGCGAAGGCAACAGGGTGGGTCTTGAGCCGCCGATCAAGTGGCGGATCAAGACCCTCCCGCATGTCTCAGCGCGCGCCGATGAAGTCGCTCTTGCCGAGATCGGCACCCGCCACGCGCAGGATGTCGTACGCGGTGGTGCAGTGGAAGAACAGGTTGGGCAGGGTGAACTGCTGCAGGTACTCGATGCCGGTGAAATCCATCTCGCCATTGCGCATCTTGAGATGGATGGGGCGATCCTCGCTGCCGTCAATCTGTTCCGGACGGAAGCTCCGTATGTAGGCACTCGCGCGCTCGATGCGCGCGTAGAGGTCCGCGAACGTCTTCTCGTTGTCCTCGAACGACTGCGGCTCCACGCCGGCCAGCCGCGCCGCGCCGCGCGCGGCCATATCGCAGGCGATCTGCACCTGCTTCACCAGCGGCAGCATGTCGAAGATCAGCCGTTGCTGCAGCAGCGCATCGGGTTCTGGAACCTTCTTCGCCAGCGCGTGCGCCTCGCCCTTTTTCAGCACGTGCGCAAGGTTGTCGAGTGCGCGCACGAATACCGGAACGGAAGCGGAATACATCGAGATGGTCATGCTTCGGATCTCCTGGGACTCAAAGGTGCTCTTTGTCGGAAAGAGCGGACGGAACTGTGGCCTTGCACGCACGGGACGCGCATCAGGAATCGGCGGCGGGTGCGTCCTTGCCGCGGCGCGTGACCCACGCGGTCAGCACGAGCGAGGCGATGATCAACACCGCCGCCAGCAGGAAGGAAACGCCGGGCAGGTTGCGCACCGGCGCGTGGTCGCTGATGAACAGCGCGAACAGGTTGGCGAACAGCGCCGGGCCGAAGATGCCGGCGAAGCTGCGCAGGCTGGACAGGGCACCCTGCAGCCGGCCCTGTTCCTGCGGATCCACCTGGTGGCTCATCATGGACTGTGCCGGCGGGCCGGCGAGCCCGCCCAGGCACAGGAACGGGATGCCGGCGACGAAGATCCATGCCCCCGGCGCGAACGCGAACGCCGCATAGCCGACCACGCACAGGGCCAGGCCGACCAGGATAAGTCGCCGCTCGCCGAAGCGCGGCATCATCCGCCGCACCAGTATCGCCTGCACCAGCGCACTGAACAGGCCGACCAGCGCCAGCGTGAAGCCGACCATCTCCGGGCCCCAGCCGTAGCGGTAATCGGTGTAGAGCACGTAGGTCGAATTGAGCGAGAACTGCGCGAGCGCGATCAGGAAGAACACCACCGCCAGCCCGAATACCTGCGGGTAGCGCCGCAACAGCAGCAGCGAGCCCAGTGGGTTGGCGTGCCGCCATTCGAAGCGCGCGCTGCGGCGCTGCCTGGGCAGCGACTCGGGCAATACGAACAAGCCATAGCAGAAATTCACCAGCGACAGCAGCGCGGCGGCCCAGAACGGCGCGCGAATCCCGAAGTGCGCGAGCGCGCCGCCCGCCGCGGGGCCGACGATGAAGCCGATGCCGAAAGCCGCGCCGAGCAGTCCGAAGGCCGCCGCGCGCTTCTCGTGCGGGGTCACGTCGGCGATATAGGCATTGGCCGTGGTGAAGCTCGCCGCGCACACGCCCGATATCGCGCGGCCCACGAAAAGCAGCCACAGTACCGGCGTCAGCGCCATCACGATGAAATCCACGCCCAGCCCCAGGCTGGAAATCAGGATCACCGCGCGCCGGCCGAATCGATCCGACAAGGCGCCCTGGATCGGCGAAAACAGGAACTGCATCAGCATGAACAGCGTGCCGAACGCGCTCTGCCACACCGCGGCCTTGGCGATGCTGCCGCCGATCAGCTCCAGGATCAGGTGCGGCAGCACCGGGATGATGATGCCGAAGGCGAGCATGTCTATCGCCACGGTGACGAAGACGAAGATCACCGCGGCGTTGCGGCGCGGATGTTCGGCCCCTGGGTGGAGATCAATCATGCAGGATTCGGATGCCGGCGGGCGGGTTGCAGGGCGTCACGGACGAAGCGACGTGCCATCGTGCATCGGAGGCGTCGCCGGAGCGCAGGAAGCGCAGTGTACACGTCGGTACACGCGAAATTTCCGGACGCGGCGATTTTGCAGCCGCTTCAAGCACCGCCGTCAATGTCAATGAACCGCAGGAACTCGGCGCGCGTGCGCGCATCGTCGCGGAAGTCCCCCAGCATCTGGCTGGTGACCAGCGACACGCCGCGCTTGTGCACGCCACGGGTGGTCATGCACTGGTGCACCGCGTCCACCACCACGCCCACGCCGCGCGGCGCCAGCACGTTGGCGATGCAGGTGGCGATCTGCGCGGTCATCTTCTCCTGCACCTGGAAGCGGTGCGCGAACGCGTCCACCACCCGCGCCAGCTTGCTGATGCCGACCACCTTGCCGTCCGGCAGGTAGCCGACGTGCGCGCGGCCGATGATCGGCGCCATGTGGTGCTCGCAGAAGGATTCGAACTGGATGTCGCGCAGCACGATCATCTCGTCGTAACCGGCGACCTCCTCGAAGGTGCGGCGCAGGTATTCCTCCGGATCCTCGGTGTAACCGGAGAACCATTCCTTGTAGGCATCCACCACGCGCTTGGGGGTGTCGCGCAGGCCCTCGCGCGTGGGCTCGTCGCCGGCCCAGCGCAGCAGCGTGCGCACGGCTTCCAGGGCCTGTTCGCGGGTGACTTCCGGGGAAGTCGGTCGCGTCAGCGTGCAAAGCGAAGGTTTGACGGGTTCCGTCATGGTCTACTCCCGCATTCGAGGACGGCGCGGTGCGCGGGGGCCGGGCGCATCCGCGCAAGTGTAATGGCGACGCTGCGCGAGAACATCAAGGCTGGTGCAAAGCCTTTCGCGCCGACCATGGCCGGGGCCGACTGCCTACTCGATGGCTTCCGGCGCTTCCTCGTCCGCCTCGGATGGCAGCGCGTCGCCCAGCAATGCCTGCGATTCGTCCGACGAGAGCGATTCCACGCCCTTCAGGCGGCGTTCGATGGCGCGCGTACGCACGCCGGCCGAATCGATGCTGTTGCGCGCCGCGTCGAGTTGCTTGCGGGTCTTTTCCAGCACCTGCGCGAACTTGCCGAATTCGTTCTTGACCGCGCCCAGCAATTGCCACACTTCGCTGCTGCGCTGCTCGATCGCAAGCGTGCGGAAGCCCATCTGCAGGGCATTGAGGATCGCGGTCAGCGTGGTCGGGCCGGCCACGGTGACGCGATGTTCGCGCTGCAGCACCTCGAACAGGCCCGGCCGGCGGATTACTTCGGCGTACAGGCCTTCGGTCGGCAGGAACAGGATCGCGAAATCGGTGGTGTGCGGCGGCGCCACGTATTTGGCGCGGATGGTCTTCGCCTCGTCGCGCACGCGGCGCTCCAGCGCATGCGCGGCGGAGGCCGCGGCTTCCGCGTCGGCGCGCTCCTGCGCGTCGAGCAGACGCTGGTAATCCTCGATCGGGAACTTGCAGTCAATCGGCAGCCACACCGGCGCGTCGCGATCCTGGCCGGGCAGGCGGATGGCGTATTCCACGCGTTCGTTCGAATGCGGCACGGTGACGACGTTGGCCGCGTACTGCTCGGCGATGAGCATCTGCTCCAGCAGCGCGCCCAGCTGCACCTCGCCGAACGTGCCGCGCGTCTTGACGTTGCTCAGCACGCGCTTCAGGTCGCCCACGCCGGTGGCGAGCGACTGCATCTCGCCCAGGCCGCGCTGCACGGCTTCCAGGCGTTCGGAAATCAGCTTGAAGGACTCGCCAAGGCGCGTGTTGAGCGTGCTCTGCAGCTTCTCGTCCACGATCACGCGCATCTTTTCCAGCTGCGCGGCATTGTCGGCCTGCAGCGATTTCAGTTGCGCATCCAGCGTGGCACGCACCTCGTTCAGGCGCTTTTCGTTGTCGGCGGTCAGGCCCGAGAGCGTCTGCCGCA
>DASVDY010000096.1:0-27416 GCA_036380855.1 Rhodanobacteraceae bacterium | reverse complement strand
ACCGGCCCGTGACATACGCTTCGGTGCGCGGATCGCGTGGTGTCGTGAACATGGTGTTCGTCGGCGCGTACTCGATCAGCTCGCCGGCGAGCATGAACGCGGTGCGATCGGAGATGCGCGCCGCCTGCTGCATGTTGTGGGTCACCATCACGATGGTGTAATCGCGCTTCAGCTCCTCGATGAGCTGCTCGATGCGGCCCGTGGCGATCGGATCCAGTGCCGACGTCGGTTCGTCCAGCAGCAGCACGTCCGGTTTCAGGGCAATGGCGCGCGCGATGCACAGCCGCTGCTGCTGGCCACCGGAAAGCCCGAGCGCGTTCCGCTTCAGCTTGTCCTTCACCTCGTCCCAGAGCGCAGCCGCGCGCAACGCCTGTTCGATGCGCGCGTCCATCTCGCCGCGCCCGAGCTTTTCGTGGTGGCGGATGCCGAAGGCGATGTTGTCGCGGATGGACATCGGGAACGGCACCGGTTTCTGGAACACCATGCCGACCTTGCTGCGCAGGCGGTTGATCGAGTAACCGGGCGCAAGGATGTTCTCGCCGTCCAGCCGTACTTCGCCGCCTGCATGCAAGCCGGGATAGACCGAATAGATGCGGTTGAACACGCGCAGCAGGGTGGATTTGCCGCAACCGGACGGCCCGATGATCGCGGTCACCCGCGCGGCGGGAATGTCCAGCGAAATCTTCTTCAACGCGTGGAAGCCCGGGTAATGGAAATCCAGATCGCGCACCGCGATCTTGATCGGCTGCTGCGCGGCCGTGGTGGCGGCGGCGACCGACTCGAGCCAGAGCGGGGATGCGGCTTCATTCATGGGCATGTCCATCAGTCGTGTGCCATTTGCGAGCGATGCAGGTACCAGCGTGCGGCCACTCCCAGCAGCAGCACGAAGGCGGTGATGACCAGCGCGCCGGCCCAGGCCAGGGCATGCCAGTCGTCGTAGGGGCTCATCGCGAACTGGAAGATCGCCACCGGCACGCTCGCCATCGGCGCATTCGGGTTGGCGGTCCAGTACTGGTTGTTGAGCGCGGTGAACAACAGCGGAGCGGTCTCGCCGCTGATGCGCGCCAGGGCCAGCAGGATGCCGGTGACGATGCCCGGGCGCGCTGAGCGCCACAGCACGCGCACCGTCACCTTCCATTGCGGCAGGCCCAGCGAAAGCGCCGCTTCGCGCATCGCGTTCGGCACCAGTTGCAGCATTTCGTCGCAGGTGCGCACCACGATCGGCAACGCGATCAATGCAAGCGCGAGCGCGCCGGCGAAGGCGGAGAAATGTCCGGCCGGCTTCACCAGGATCGCATACACGAACAGGCCCAGCACGATGGACGGCGCAGACAGCAGGATGTCGTTGAGGAAGCGCACCGCCTCGCCCAGCCGGCTGCGGCGCGCGTACTCGGCAAGCCAGGTGCCGGCGAGCACGCCGACGGGTGCGCCGATCGCGATCGCCAGTGCGCTCATCGCGAAACTGCCGAACAGCGCGTTCGCGAGGCCGCCCGCTTCGCCGGGCGGCGGCGTCATCCTCGTGAACAGATGCAGGTCCAGTGCACCGAAGCCGTTGACCAGCGTCGTCCACAGGATCCAGGCCAGCCAGAACAGGCCGAACACGGTCGCCACGCCGGAGAACACCAGGGCCAGCGCGTTGCGAAAGCGGCGGCGGCGATAGAGCCGCTCGGAAACGGTGAGCGTGGACGTGTTCACGCGCCACCCCGCTTGCGTTCCAGGCGGCGCAGCATCAGTCGCGCGGCCACCAGCACCACGAACGTCACCGCGAACAGCAGCAGGCCCAGCGCGATCAGCGAGGAGCGGTAGAGTTCCGAATCCGCCTCGGTGAACTCGTTGGCGATGGTCGCCGCGATCGAGTTGCCGGGCATCAGCAGCGATGCGGTCAGCTCGTGCGCGTTGCCGAGCACGAAGGTCACCGCCATGGTCTCGCCGAGCGCGCGGCCCAGCCCCAGGAACACGCCGCCGACCACCGCCTGCCGCGTGTACGGCAGCACCACCTGCCAGGCGACTTCCCACGTCGTGGCGCCCAGGGCATAGGCCGATTCCTTCAGCCGCGACGGGACGGTCAGGAACACTTCGCGCATCACCGAAGTGACGAACGGGATCACCATGATCGCCAGCACGATCCCGGCGGTGAGCATGCCGAGGCCCAGCGGCGGGCCGGAAAACAATGCGCCGACGACCGGCAACCCGCCCAGGTGCGCATCAACCCATGGGTCAACCTTCGCCGCCATGAACGGCGCGAACACGAACAGGCCCCACATGCCGTAGATGATCGAGGGGATGCCGGCCAGCAATTCGATCGCGGCGGCCACCGGTGCGCGCAGCCATGCGGGCGCGACCTCGACCAGGAACAGGGCGATGCCGAAACTCACCGGCACCGCCAGCAGCATCGCGATGAATGCCGTGACCAGGGTGCCGACGATCGGCACGAGTGCCCCGAAGTGGTGGTTGACCGCGTCCCATTCGGTGGAAACGAGGAATTTCCAGCCGAACGCGGCGAACGCCTCGCGTCCGCCCCAGGCCATGGTCAGCGCGGTGCCGAGCAGCGCCAGCGCGACCAGCAGCGCGCAGCCGCCGGCGAGCAGGCGGAACAAGCGATCGCCCACCGCACCATCGCGGCGGCGATCGCTTTTTCGAAGGGCCAGGGTCGCGGTCATCGGCCGGTCAATGCGCGAACTGCGCGTTCCAGTACGCTTCGATCCGCTGCACCAGCGAATCCGGCAGCGGCACGTAGTCCAGCGACCGGGCCTGCGCCTGCCCGTGCTCGAGCGACCAGCGGAAGAAGTCGAAGGCGACCTTGCTGCGCGCGGCGTTCTTCGGATGCTTGTAGAGGATCACCCAGGTGGTCGCCGTGATCGGCCAGGCCGTCGCGCCCGGCGCGTTGGTCATGATCAGGTCGAAATCCTTCGCACTCGCCCAGTCGGCCGTGCCGGCCGCAGCCTGGAAGCTCCGCGCGTCGGGATGCACGAACTTGCCCGCGGCGTTCTTCATGTCCGCGTAGCTCATCTTGTTCTGCAGCGCGTACGCGTACTCGACGTAGCCGATGCCGCCGCGGATCTGCTTCACATAGGCGGCCACGCCTTCGTTGCCCTTGCCGCCGATGCCGGTCGGCCATTGCACCGCGGTGCCCTCGCCCACCCTGGCCTTCCATGCCGGCGAAACCTTGGACAGGTAATCGGTGAAATTGAAAGTGGTGCCAGAGCCGTCCGAGCGATGGACCACGGTGATGCGCATGGGCGGCAGCTTCAGGCCGGGATTGAGCGCGGCGATCGCCGGATCGTTCCAGGTCTTGATCTCGCCCAGGAAGATCTTCGCGAGCGTCGCGCCGTCCAGCTTGAGTTGACCGGCATCAACACTCTGCACGTTGATCACCGGCACGATCCCGCCGATCACGACCGGGAACTGGCCGAGTCCCGATTGCGCCAGTTCCTGCGGCGACAGCGGCTTGTCGGAGGCGCCGAAATCCACGGTGCCGGCCTTGATCTGCGCGATGCCGCCACCGGAACCGATGGACTGGTAATTGACGCGGTTGCCGGTTTTCGCGGCATAGGCTGCCGACCATTTCGAGAGCACGGGGTAGACGAAGGTGGAACCCGCACCGGTGATGTCGGTGCCGTGCGCGGGCGCGCCGAACAGCACCGCGGCCGCGAAGGCGGCGATGCGGATTCCTGAAGGCAGGCGGTTGAACATGATTGGCTCCGGGTTGCGTGAGCATGTTTGCCCGGTCGCCATTGCAACCGCCGCATGTTGCAGGCCGATGAGGTTCCGATTGCAGATCTGTTACAACGCGCCTTGCGCGCCCGGGTCCGCGCTGTCTTGCAACTGTCATGGAACGTGCACACGGGTGTAACCGACACCTCGCACGCTGGCATCCATCCGCTCCCGGACCGGGGGCGCACATCCACCGCAGCGGAGATCAAGATGAAATCCAGAGTTCTCGCCGTAGCCGTCGCACTCGCATTGGGTAGCAGCACCTTTGTCGCCGCGCCCGCTTTCGCGCAATCCGACGAGGCCGCCGAGATCGCGCAGTTGAAACAGCAGCTCGCGGCGCTGCAGGCCAAGGTCAATGAGCTGGAGCAGCGCTCGGATGCGCAGTCCAGCATCAACGCCAGCACCCAGCAGAACCTCGAAGCGGTGCAGCAGCAACAGGCCAAGCCTGCGCAGCCGGCATCGGATGCCTGGGCGGACAACACCAGGATCAGCGGGACCTCCTTCATCGATTTCACCGACCTCGACCAGACGAAGAACGGCGCCAGGACCGATGCCTCCGGCACCGGCCTCGACGTCAAGCGCTTCTACTTGTCGGTGGATCACACGTTCAACGACATCTGGTCGGCCGACCTGACCACCGATTTCAACTACAGCAGTTCAGATGGCGAGACCCAGTTGTTCGTCAAGAAGGCCTACCTGCAGGGCAAATTCAGTCCGCTCGCAACGCTGCGCGTGGGCTCGGCCAACATGCCCTGGATTCCGTTCGTGGAAGACTGGTACGGCTACCGCTTCGTCGAGAACACGCTGACCGACCGCACCCACTTCGCCAACTCGGCCGACTGGGGCGTGCACCTGCTGGGCGACAACGGCCTGTTCGACTACCAGGCCTCGGTGGTGAACGGCGGCGGCTACAAGAACCCGACCCGTTCCAACTCCGTGGACTTCGAAGGCCGCGTCGGCTTCCAGCCCATCAAGAGCGTGATGATCGCCGTCGGCGGCTACAGCGGCGACCTCGGCAAGGACACGCACGGCATGCCGGCGCTGCACGATGCGCATCGTTACGACGCCATGGTGGCCTACCACGGCGGCGGCTTGCGCGTCGGCGGCGAGTACTTCCGGGCGACCGACTGGAACAACGTGCTGACGCCGGCCACCGATTCGGCGAACGGCTGGTCGCTGTGGAGCAGCTACGACTTCGGGCCGGCGTCGGTCTTCGCCCGCTACGATCGTGTCAACCCGAGCAAGGACCTCGATCCCAGCCTGAAGGACACGTATTACAACCTCGGGGTCGCCTTCCCGGTGACCGAAGGCGTGCGCGTCGCCGTGGCGTACAAGAACGAGCGTCTGAAGAACGACACCACCACCAATACCAGGACGCGCGAGCTCGGCGCCTGGGGCGAAGTCAAGTTCTGACAGGATGTCAGAATCCCGTGCAGGCCATGGATGGCCGATGACACGGGATCCAGTCCAGAACGTCGTCCGGAATCCCGTGCAGGCCATCGATGGGGATCCAGTCCAGAACGATCACAGAATCCCGGGCAGGCCATGGATGGCCGATGACACGGGATCCAGTCCAGAACGTCCGGAATCCCGTGCAGGCCATGGATGGCCGATGACACGGGATCCAGTCCAAGACCTCCGGAATCCCGTGCAGGCCATGGATGGCCGATGACGCGGGGCTCCAGTCCGCAGTCCTGCAACCCCGGATGTGCGCCAAGCCGGGATCCTGGACGTGATGACTTCGTGACGTGAGCGACGGCATTCTCGTTGGCCGAGGCGAACGCATCCCTAGCGTGCCCTTAACTCCTGCCGTGCTGGAGTACCGCCGAACATTGCGGAAGCGTCGAGCGCATGGTCGCATGTCGGCTGCACCCCACCCGCGCCGGACGGATGGACCACTCCACGGCCCGCGCGCGCTCTATACTTGATGCGCCGGTCCGATTTTTCGGGGTGGCGCAATGAACACTGGAAGCCAGTCGCCAGGCGGTCTTGCTGTCAGCGCCCAACGATTCGGGCGGCGGCGCGGCGACGCTGCGCTGATCCATGACCATGCGCAGAAGACGTTCCTGCTGGCGCTCTCCGATTCGCTGCGGCCGCTGGCGGATGCCGCGGAAATCCAGTTGTGCGCTTCGCGGATGCTTTGCGAGCACCTGGGCGCCAGCCGCGCGATGTATGCGGAGATCGAAGGAGAGCCCGACGCGCGGGTTTACGCGATAAGGGGCCAGTTCGTGCGCGAGGGCCAAGGGTTGCCCGAGCGCGTCCCCTGCCTCCATTTCTCCGCCGATTTCATAACGCGGACTCTCACTCGCGGGCAACCGGCCGTCATCGGCGATGTCGCCACCGATCCCCGCTTCAGCGAGGAGATCCGGAACGCCTGGCTGAATGCAGGCATCGCTTCGCGGATCCTCGTTTCGCTCGTGAAGCAGGGGCACGAGGACGTGGATTTCGGCGTTGACTGCGTGACCCCGCGCAACTGGACGCAGTCCGAAGTCGAACTGGTGCAGGAAGTGGCCGAACGCACCTGGGCCGCGGCGCGCAGGGCGCGCGCCGAAGCGGCATTGCGCAGGAGCGAGGAGAAGTACCGGTCGCTGTTCGCGGAAATGGTGCTGGGCTATGCCGAGTGCGAGCTCATTCGCGACGAGGATGGACACCCGCTCGATTACCGCTTCGTCGAGGTGAACCCGGCCTTCGAGCGGCTGATCGGCGTCCCGGCAAGCCGTGCCACCGGCCATACCGGACAGGAAGTCTTTCCCGGCTCCGAAAGATGGTGGTCCGGCACGTTCGATCGCATCCTCCAGGGCGGCCAGGCAGAGCGCGTCGAGCACGAGGTGGCCCCGCTCGGTCGCTGGTACGAGATGAACATCTACCCGCACCAGGGCGACCGCTTCACCGTCTTCTTCGACAACATCACGGAGCGCAAGCGCGCCGAAATCGCGCTGCGCGAGAGCGAGGAACGGCAGGCGTTCCTGCTGAAACTCAGCGACCAACTTTCCCAACTGGCCGAGCCGGCGCAGATCCAGTCCGAAGCGTGCCGGATGCTCGGCGTCCACCTGGACGTGGATCGCGCCTATTACGTGGTGATGGACGAAAGCGAGAGTTGCGCACGCATCCGGCACGACTACCTGCGCGACGACGCGCCCTCGGGCGATTTCCGGATGGTGGATTACGATTGGGTCATGCCGTTCCTGCGGCATGGCGACACCGTCGTGGTCACCGACGCGGAAGCCGCGGAGGTCGTCCCCGGGGCCGACCGAACGGCGATGTCGAAGGCCCGCATCAGGGCTCACATCTCCATGCCGCTCATGAAACGCGACGAGCTGGTCGGCGCGCTGTGCGTGACCAAGTCCGAGCCGCGCGTGTGGTCGGCGGCCGACATCGAGCTCGTGCGCCAGACGGCCGAACGCATCTGGACGAACATCCTGCGCGCGAAAGCCGAGGCGGCGCTGCGCGAACACGAACTGGAGCTGCAGCAGGCCGCACGCACGAAAGACGAATTCCTGGCGATGCTCGGGCACGAGCTGCGCAATCCGCTTTCCCCGATCGCGACCACGCTCCAGCTCATCAGGATGCGCACCCCGGGCATCCTGACGGCGGAGCGGGACATCATCGAGAAGCAGGTGCGTTACCTGACCGACATGGTGGACGACCTGCTGGATGTCTCGCGCATCGCGCGTGGAAAGGTAGAGTTGAAGCTCGCGCCGGTGGAACTTTCCGGGATCACGGCCGCCGCCGTCGAGACCGTGCAGCCGCTGATGGAGGAACGCGAACATGCGCTGCATGTGCAGGTCGAACCGGGCTTGATGGTGGAGGCCGATTCCCGCCGGCTGATCCAGGTGCTCGTGAACCTCCTGACCAACGCGGCCAAATACTCCCCGCGAAACCGGCCCATCCATCTCGCCGCGAGCGCAGACGCCGACGAAGTGGTCGTGCGGGTGCGCGACGAAGGCGTCGGCATTGATCCGGAAATGCTGCCGCGCGTGTTCGACCTCTTCAGCCAGGAGCGGCAGTCGCTGGCACGTTCGCGCGGCGGACTGGGACTGGGACTTGCGATCGTGCGCAACCTGGTCACCCTGCATGGCGGCAGCGTGAGCGCCTTCAGCGAGGGGCGCGATCGCGGCAGCGAATTCGTGGTCCGGTTGCCGCGCCTGAAGCAACCCGCCGCGCCCGCGGAGGCCGGCGCGCTCCCGGTAGCCGAAGAGAGCAAGCCGGCCAGGCGGGCGCGCGCAAAGCCGGCGCGGGTGCTGGTCGTGGACGACTACGCGCTGGCAGCGGAAAGCCTGGCCATGCTGTTGCAGGAGTACGGCTTCGAAACCCACATCGCCCACGATGGCGCTGCGGCGCTGGCCGCGATGACGCAGTTCCAACCGGACATCGCGCTCATAGACATCGGATTGCCGGTGATGGACGGCTACGAGCTGGCGCGGTCCATCCGTTCGATGAAGCAGTTCGAAAACATGCCCCTGGTCGCGGTGACCGGCTACGGCCAGGAAAGCGACCGCGCGCGCGTCAAGGAAGCCGGATTCAACGAGCACCTCGTCAAGCCCGTTGATGCCGAGCGGATCGGCCAGATCATCGAGACGATGCTCGACGAGGGGTCCGCCGAACCCGGCACAGAGCGGCCTGCGCAGATCGTTGAAGATTGAGCGCCGGGTCCAATGAAGGAGGTGGGGCATGCGCGCCCACAGCAAACTTCTCCGGGCGGCTACATGGCTTCCTTCAGCCCGGCCTTCAGCAACCAGGCGTTCACCGGGTAGCTGGTGAGGAACCCCAGCATCATCCCGACCTGCATCAGGAACCAGTACACGGGAGTGTCGGGATGCAAATGCGTGATCGGGAAGAACACGAACTGCACGATCGCCATCCAGCCGAACAGCCCGAGCTCGAAACTGGTGAGGGAAAGCGTGTCGGCCTTCAGCGCCGCCAGGATGCCTTTGCCGACGCCCAGGCCGCGCATCGGCGCGATGGTGAAATACTGGAAGACAATGCCGAAGGTGAAGGCAAGGGCGTAGTCGGCGATGTATTCCGGCCACAGCGACATGCCCGCGATCTCGAACGTGCCCATGAACACGATCCAGCCGCCCGCGATATCGCCCAGGGTGCAGCCCGCGCCGCAGTGGCTGTCCGCCACGCCCACTGTCTGCCAGAACGGCTTGCGTTGTGAAGCCGGCTTTTCTCCTCGCGCCTTGGCGATCTGCATCCGGTGGTGCGAGGACAGTCGCCCCACCTTGAAGTATGCCCACAACGCCAGCGGCCCTGCGTACAGCGCAGTAATCGGCCAGACCAGATTCATTATCCACATGTGCTGACGATGGCCCCCGGCAAGATCCAGCGCGATTGCCAGCGCGCAAGCGAAAGCACTGCCCAGAGAAACCCATGCGAGCGCGGTGAGCCAAAACGGCATGGAGAATCTGTATCAGCGAGACGGTGAATCGAACGTCCATCCCATCCGCACCTTTGTCCCTGGAGCGTATGGGCCCAGCGCTGACCATCAACGAGCGATGCGGTGCTGCGACCGCCTCGTCGCACGTGCGGCTGTGGTGAAGCATGCGTCGCAGCGACTCGTCCGCGCCGCCGCGATTCCTGTTGACGAGGGACGGCTGCGCCCGCAGGCGCAGACCGGGACGCGCATTCATCAAAGTTTGCGCAAACGCGCAAACTTCATTGATCTGCGCACTGCGCACCACGTTGACCGGCGGTACTGGGCCCACCAGGACTCGAACCTGGAACCAAGGGATTATGAGTCCCCTGCTCTGACCGATTGAGCTATAGGCCCGCAGCCGCGAATGATATGCCATCCCGGTCGCTCACTGCTGACACGACGCTGTCAGCAGCCGGGCCTAGACTGGCAGTCCTGAAGAGGAGAACGATCATGAATGTCGAGCAGGTTGCAAAGCGTCTGGTCGAACTGTGCCGCCAGGGCAAGTACACGCAGGCGCACGAGGAATTGTTCGCGCCGGATGCGGTCAACATCGAAATGGAAGGGATGTCCGACGGCCCGATGGGAAGCGCGAAGGGACTGGATGCGATCAAGCAGAAGGGCCGTGCCTTCGGCGAAATGGTCGAGGCGGTGCACGACAACCAGGTGAGCGATCCCGTGATCGCGGGCAACTGGTTCAGCGTGTCCGCGGTGATGGATGCGACGATGAAGGGCCGCGGCCGCACGGCCATGCGCGAGATCTGCGTGTACCACGTGCGCGACGGCAAGATAGATCGCGAGCAGTTTTTCTACGACATGTAGGAGCGCACCTGCCGAGCAGATGATGACCGGCCAATTGTTCGAGAGCATTCCCGAGCCGCGCGAGGAAACCCTGGGCGAAGGCGCGTTGGTGCTGCGTGGCTTCGCGTTGACGCATGAGCGCGACCTGCTCGATGCACTGAAGCGTGTGATCCGCGCCGCGCCCTTGCGGCACATGGCCACGCCCGGCGGTCTGCGCATGTCGGTGGCGATGAGCAACTGCGGCGCACTGGGCTGGGTCAGCGACCGGCGCGGCTACCGCTATGCGCAGGACGATCCGGAGAGCGGGAATCCCTGGCCGGCCATGCCGCCCGCTTTCGCGCAGCTCGCGCACGCCGCCGCGGCGCAGGCGGGCTTCGAAGACTTCGCGCCGGACGCCTGCCTGGTCAACCGCTACCAACCGGGCGCGAAACTCTCGCTGCACCAGGATCGCAACGAGCGCGATTTAGGGCAACCGATCGTGTCGGTGTCGCTCGGGCTGCCGGCGACGTTCCTGTTCGGCGGCCTGCATCGCAGCGACAGGCAGATCCGGGTCCCGCTCGCGCATGGCGACGTGGTGGCGTGGGGCGGACCTTCGCGCATGCGCTACCACGGCGTGCTGCCGCTGAAGGACGGTACGCACCCGCAACTCGGCAAGTGCCGGATCAACCTGACCTTTCGCAAGGCCGGTTGAGGCCTTTCGTCGGCGCCCTGCAGTCGGCATGGAATTCATGCCAACATGGCCGGTGAGTGCACGCGTTGTCAGGGGAGTCCAATGGGCATTTCGATCGAGAGCTTTCGCTTGGGGATGGCTCGCGCCACCAAGGTGGGCGGGGCGTTGCTACTGGCCGTGGCCACTTTGTGGACTGCGCAACCTTCCGCCGCAACCCTGGATCCGGCCGTGCTGCCCAAGATCGAAGCGGCCACTTTCGAAGTGGTGCAGGCCAAGCCAGAGCATGATCCGCTCACCTACGAAAAGCCGCTGCCACTCGATCTGCTCCCGTTCCAGGAACGCACCGACAAGTACTACTCGATCGGCACGGCGTTCGCGATCGGTCCCAACCGCTACGTCACGGCCGCACACGTGCTGCGCGCAGGCATCGGCAGCCCGTGGGGGCCGATCGAGTTGCGAGACAGCAAGGGCAAGGTCTATTCGATAGACAAGATCGAGAAGTTCTCGCTGCGCAAGGATTTCGTGGTGTTCTCGCTCGCGAAGCCACCAAGCGATGCGGTGCTGGAAGTCAACGCCAAGCCGGTCCTGAATTCACTGGTCTACGCCGTGGGCAACGCCTTGGGCACGGGCGTGGTGATCCGCGATGGCCTGTATACCTCCGACACGCCCGAGCAGCAGGACGGGGCCTGGAAGTGGATGCGATTTTCCGCGGCGGCGTCGCCCGGAAACAGCGGCGGCCCGCTGCTTGACCAGAACGGCAAGGTGATCGGCGTGGTGTTGATGAAATCCGCCAATGAGAACCTCAATTACGCGCTGCCGATCAGCGAGGTGCTGAACGCGCCCGACCACCAGGCCGTGATCAATGAGCGCGTCACCTATCGGCTGGACATCTTCGATGCCGTGCAAAGCAGCCTCTTCAAGGCGAATTTCACGCTGCCGATGAGCCTGGACGACTTCGACCGGACCTTCCAGAAGCTGTTCGATGCCAACAGCGAGGCCGAGCTGAAAGCCTTGCTCGGCAAGGAATCGGCCGAACTTTTCCCGCACGGGAACGGTGCCAACCTGCTGCTGTACAGCGAGCCGGAAACCAAGAACTTCCCGGCCCTGATCGTGCGCAACAGCGATGGTCAGTGGGCACTGGCCGAAGCAAGTCCGCAAAGTTACACGCTCGACGACAACAGTTACGTCGAAGCCGGTACCGTGGCGAACAACCTGATGCTCCACGTCCGCCGCCCGGATCATCTTGCGGCCGCCACGTTCTACGGCAGCATCTCCGAACCGGCTGCATTGCTGGTGAAAGCGGGCATGTTCCAGCGCCGGGTCGGTTCGGAACAGATCAGGATCACCTCGCTGGGCAAGCCGTTCTCCGAATCGAACTACGTGGATCATTGGGGCAGGCACTGGCAAACCGCGACGTGGTCCTTGCCCTATGCAGATGCGTACGTGATGGTGTATTCGCTGCCGGTGCCCGATGGCAGCATGATGATGCTGCGCACGGTGCCGCAGGGGCACTTGCATGACGAAGCGATGGACATGACGGCGCTGACCGATTTCATCTACGTCAACTACCAGGGCACGCTGGCGCAGTGGAAAGACTTCCTGCGCAACACCGCGCTGCTACCTACGACGATCAAGAACATCCGTTTCGACTTCGACTACGGCCATCGCTTCAGCTATGCCTCCAGCCGGATCGCATTCTCGTTCACCCCCGAGCTGCAAACCATCACGCCCGACAGCCTGTTGCAGCTGGGCTTGTGTTATTTCCTGGACGGCGACCGCCCGGTCTGGGACGTGGCCGAAATCCGCGTCTGGAAGGACAAGGCGCCCAACGACTACAACCGCGTGGACATCCAGCGTTATGCGCAACCGCCGCCGCAACTGAACGACGGTTTCCAGAGCGCGTGGCAAAGGGTGGCGCAGCGCCAGCATCCCTACGACGCCGTCGCGCACGACGAGAACGATGTGATGGAGATCAGTGCGGTGGGCGATCCGGCCGCCAAGCCGAGGGTGCTGTACACCGTTTTTTACGGCGTGGAAGGCGAGCACCCGCAGGACGTCATGAAAGCCAGGCTCGACCTGCTGATGAAAAACCTGCAGGTCAAGGAGCACTGAGGACAGCTTCTATGCCGGCTCGCACACCGCCGTGCGCAGCGCGGCGCGCAGGGTGCGCTTTTCGGCTTCTTCCAGCTTGCGGCCGAGCAGTTCGGAAGCGCGCGAAAGCAGTTCGCGATCCAACTCGTGCGGCAGCGGCGTGCGCTCGGGCAGTTGCAGGATCTGCTCGCGCTGCTCGGCGCCCAGCGTGGCCGCGTATTCGCCGGCCAGTTCCTGCATGCGCGGGAGGTTGTGCTGCGGCTCGCCGTTGTCGCCGGCGGGCGGCGTCCATTCGGCGAATTCGCGCCGCCGCACGAACCGGCGCAGCGTCGCGGCATCCAGCAGGTGGCGCGTGTCAACTTCGCGTTGCAGCGCTGCGGACTGGTTGCCGCGCATCTCGCCGACATCGGCGGCCTCCACGCCCAGCAGGTGCACGCGCACGCCGTATTCCTGGGCCTGCTGCACGCCCACGCGCAGGTCCTCGTCGCCGGATACGATCAGCGCGTCGGAAATCGCCCGGTTGCGCGACAGGTTGACCAGGTCGGAAAAGATCAGCGCGTCCACGCCCTTCTGTTCGCCGGCCTGGTTGACGAAGCCCAATCGCAGCTTGACGTTTTCCAGATACGCGAGCGCCAGATGCGCGGGCGAGGGCCCGGAGTTGGTGCCGTCGTACCAGTAGATGCGCAGCAGCGGGCAGCCGCCCACGGTCTCGGCCAGCGACTGGAGGTGCGTGGTGAACTCGGCGTTGGCGAGGCGCAGTTCGCCGCGACGCAGGCGCTCGCCGAACAGCAATTCGCTCGAAGATGCGAAAAGATAACCGGCGTCAACGAAAACGGCGATGCGGTTCATGGGGCCGTCCGATCATGCACACAAGTATGAATAGTCAGTAGGCCAATGCTCGTTCGTCATTCCGGACGCCGCGTAGCGGCGATCCGGAATCTGCTTCGACGCAAGGATACGAAAAAGCAGATTCCGGCTTCCGCGACGCGCTACGCGCGTCGCAGGGAATGACGTCCGTTTGCGGGTTCATCAGCCTCCGTGTCCCCGGTCCCGAGTCTCGGCTCCTATTCGAAATCCAGGAACGACCGCAATTGCTCGCTCCTCGACGGATGCCGCAGCTTGCGCAGGGCCTTGGCTTCGATCTGGCGGATGCGCTCGCGGGTGACGTCGAACTGCTTGCCGACCTCTTCCAGCGTGTGGTCGGTGTTCATGTCAATGCCGAAGCGCATGCGCAGCACCTTGGCTTCGCGCGGCGTCAGGCCTGCGAGCACCTCGCGCACGGTTTCCATCAGGCCGGTTTCGGTAGCCGACTCGATCGGCGAACCGACGTTCTGGTCCTCGATGAAGTCGCCCAGGTGCGAATCCTCGTCGTCGCCGATCGGGGTCTCCATCGAGATGGGTTCCTTGGCGATCTTCAGCACCTTGCGGATCTTGTCCTCGGGCATTTCCATCGCCGCGGCGAGTTCTTCCGGAGTCGGCTCGCGCCCGTACAACTGCAGCATCTGGCGCGAAATGCGGTTCAGCTTGTTGATCGTCTCGATCATGTGCACCGGGATGCGGATGGTGCGCGCCTGGTCGGCGATCGAGCGGGTGATGGCCTGGCGGATCCACCAGGTTGCGTAGGTCGAGAACTTGTAGCCGCGGCGGTATTCGAACTTGTCCACCGCCTTCATCAGGCCGATGTTGCCTTCCTGGATGAGGTCGAGGAACTGCAGGCCGCGGTTGGTGTACTTCTTGGCGATCGAAATCACCAGGCGCAGGTTGGCCTCGACCATTTCCTTCTTGGCGCGGCGGGCCTTGGCCTCGCCGATGGACATCGCGCGGTTGATTTCCTTGATGTCGGTGAGCGGCAGGTACAGCGCACGCTCGATCTCGGCCAGCTTCTGCTGCTCGGCCAGGATGTCGTCGCGGTGGTTGCGCACCGCCGGCGTCCACTTCTGGCGCTTGCGCGACAGCTCGTTGACCCAATCCAGGTTGGTTTCGTTGGACGGGAACAGGTCAATGAAATCCTTGCGCGGCATGCGACACACGCGCGTGCAGGTATCCATTACCGCGCGCTCGTGATGGCGGATCGAGGCCACCACCTCGCGCAGCTTGCGCACAAAGCCGTCAATCAGTGCGGACGGCAGCTTCAGCTTCAGGAACTCTTCCGCCATCTTCTCGCGCAGCTTCTGCGACTTCTTGTCGGTGATGCCGTGCTTCTCGGCGGTTTTCTGGAACTTGCCGTACTGCTCGCGCAGGATGTCCATGCGCCGCGCGACTTCAACCGGGTCCGGGCCGGTAGGGCCGGCCTCGGCCTCGTCGTCGGCGGGCGTTTCCTCCTCGTCCTCGTCCTCGTCGCCCTCGGCGTCGCCGTCCACTTCGGCGGCCGGCGCGGCCACGCCGAATTCCTCGGCGGGCACTTCCTGGTCAGCAAAACCGGCGATGATTTCGCTCATGCGGCGCTTGCCGTCCAGATGCTGGTCGTACTCCTCCAGCAACAGGCCGATTGCCCACGGGAAGCTGGCCAGCGCGGTCTGCACCTGGTTCAGGCCTTCCTCGATGCGCTTGGCGATGGCGATCTCGCCCTCGCGGGTCAGCAGTTCCACCGTGCCCATCTCGCGCATGTACATGCGCACCGGATCGGTGGTGCGGCCGACTTCGGCGTCCACCGCCGAGAGCATCGCCACGGCTTCTTCGGTCGCGGTTTCGTCGTCTTCGCCGTTGGCCGGCGCATCGGGCAGCAGCATTTCGGTATCGGGCGCGACTTCGTGCACCTCGATGCCCATGCCGTTGATCATGCCGATGATGTCTTCGATCTGCTCCGGATCAACGATGTCGTCCGGCAGGTGATCGTTAACCTCGGCGTAAGTCAGGTAGCCCTGCTCACGGCCTTTGGTGATCAACTGCTTGATTTCGGATTGCTGCTGGGGGAGGTTTTCCATGGGGCACCGCGAGAAACGTGAACCGTCTATTTTAACGTATTTGGCGATCTTTTGACCAGTTTTCAATGCATTGGTGCCCGCGTCGGAGCGCCGCGAGGGGGCAAAACTTCCATGCAAGAAACGCGCAAGCCGAGTAGCCGGCTGGCATTGCGGGCAACCGTGCCCACGCGTAACGGCGCGCTTCGCGCACCCATGGCGGCCCGGGGCGAAGCCGTTGGCTGGTCAAGATCAGTGCTGTACTTGCGCATGCCCGGCCGCCACGAACCACCTTGATGGCGGGTCAAGAGCCGCCCTGCTACGCGGTGAGGCGGAACGTAACCGGGCCGTCGTTCACCAGATGTACCTGCATATGCGCCCCGAAACGGCCGGTTTCAACCGTCGCGTGCGCGGCGCGCGCCAACTCCACAAGGCGTTCGAACCACAGCCGGCCGTGTTCGGGGCTGGCCGCCGACGTGAAGCTCGGCCGCATGCCCTTGGCGGTGTCGGCCGCCAGCGTGAACTGCGGGACCAGCAGCAGGCCACCCCGGATATCGTTCAGGGATCGGTTCATCCGCCCGGCCTCGTCCGCGAACACGCGATAGCCGAGCAGGCGTTCGCACATGCGGCTGACTTGCGCTTCGCCGTCGCCCGGCTCCACCGCGACCAGCACCAGCAGCCCGGCGCCGATCGCGCCGACGGTTTTGCCGTCCACGACGACCCGGGCTTCGGTGACGCGCTGGAGGAGGGAGATCATTGGGGTGCGAGGCGCGAGGGAACGGTGAGGGGCGAGCGGCCTAAAGCGTAACAACAACGTCGTCATTCCGGGGCCGCGCGGAGCGCGGAACCCGGAATCTGCTCTTGTGCGGATTCAGGACAAGCAGATTCCGGGTTCCGTTCGCGGCGCGCCGCGAACGGCCCCGGAATGACGATGCCGTAGTCTCCCGTGTCTCGGTAATCTCTCACGCCCGCGTGCCCCAACTACCCATCCCCAATCCCCACTCTCGCTACACTCGCGCGATGCGTTGGTACACCCTCCTCCTCTACGCGATCCTGTGCGCGGTGTCGCGACTACCGCTGCGCGCGCTGCAGGCGCTGGGCGCCGCGCTCGGCGGACTGTTCTGGATCGCGCAATCGCGCAAGCGGCGGATCGTGGAAGCCAATCTCGCGCGGGTGCTATCGCGGATGGACGACCGCGCGCGCGCGCAGCTCGCGCGTGCCTGCCTGATCGAAACCGGCAAGTCGCTGGTGGAGGTGTTCGGCATCTGGGGACGCGTGTCCCGCACGCTGGCAAGCGTGCGCGACGTGCGCGGCGGCGAATTGTTCGAGGCGGCGTTGGCATCCGGCAAGGGCCTGATCCTGTGCGCGCCGCACCTCGGTAGCTGGGAAGTCGCCAACTACTGGATCGGCGCGCGAACGCCGTTCGCCACTTTCTATACGCAACCGCGTTATCCGCAGCTTGAGCTGCTGCTGCGCCGCCTGCGCCAGGGCGGCGCATCCATCCAGTTCCCGATTGACGATTCCGGCGTGCGCCGCGTGTTCCGGCACCTGGGCGGCGGCGGCGTGGTTTCGATCATGCCCGACCATGTCCCGCGCAGCGGCGGCGTGGTCGCGCCGTTCTTCGGCGTGCCGGCGTTGACGATGAGCCTGCTGCCGCGCCTTGCCGCGCGCACCGGGGCCCATGTCCTGATGCTGTTCGTGGAGCGGCTGCCGAAAGCGGCGGGCTTCGTCATCCATTTCCGCACGCCGCCGGATGCGCTGCGCGATCCCGACCTGACCGTCGCGTGCACCGCATTGAATGCCGCGGTCGAGGGCTGCGTGGAGATAGCGTTCACGCAATACCAGTGGAACTACAAGCGCTTCAAACCGCGCCCCGGCAGCGGACTCCCGGACATCTACCGCGCGACGCGTGCCACGGAGGCGGCAAGCTGATGCGCTGGTACGTGGCGCTGACCTGGATCGCCCTGCGCGTGATGGGCCTGCTGCCGTTGCGCGCGCTGCACGCACTGGGCGCGGCCATCGGCCAGGGCCTGTGGTGGCGCAAGCACGCACGCGAGCGCGTGCACACGGAGGTGAACCTGCGTTTCGCCCGCCCGGATCTCGACGACGATGCGCGCGACAAACTCACGCGCGCCTGCCTCATCGAAACCGGTCGCGCGGCGACCGAACTCGCCGCGGTGTGGGGGCGTGGCGCGAGCCGCGCGCTGCGGCTGGTACGCGAGGTGCGCGGGCAGGAACTGTTCGAGGCCGCGCTGCAGTCCGGACGCGGGCTGATCATCGCCGCGCCGCACCTGGGTTGCTGGGAACTTCTGAACTACTGGTTGTGCGGCCACACGCGGCTCGCCATTCTCTATCGCCCGCCCAACGATCCGTCCTTCGAACCGCTGCTGCGCCGCGCGCGCGGCGAACTCGCGCCCGAACAGGTGCGCGCCGACGGCGCCGGCGTGCGCGCGTTGTACAAGCGGCTCGCGGCGGGCGGCGTGGTCGGCATCCTTCCCGACCAGCAGCCCAAGCGCGGCGAAGGCCAGTTCGCGCCGTTCTTCGGCGTGGAAGCCGACACCATGGTGCTGTTGCCGCGCATTGCGCAGCGCACCGGTGCGGCCGTGCTGTTCGCCTTCGCCGAACGGCTGGGGCAAGGCAAGGGCTTTCGCCTGCACTTTCGCGCGCCGCCCGAAGGCATTTCCGATCCCGACCTGCGCATCGCATGCACAGCGCTGAATCGCGGCGTGCAGGACTGCGTGGAACTCGCGTTCACGCAATACCAGTGGACCTACAAGCGCTGGGCCGACCGCCCACGTCCCGACGAGCCGGATCCGTACTGGGTGGCACGGAACAGGGCGGAGTCGGGAGACGGGTAGCGGATGCATGTTGCACCCTGGTGCACTCTACGCGGCGACCGCCCTCGCGCTCCATGCCCTCGAAGAACGCAATCGAAGCGCCCTCGCTACCCGCCCCCATTCCGCTGCGTCTCGATCCGCCTCAGGAACACCGCCATTTCCTTCGCGGCCTGCACGTCGCCGCGGCGATCGGCCACGCCGATGCCCTCGCGCCAGGCTTGCGCCGCGGCGACGGCATTGCCCGCCGCGAGCTGCGCCTTGCCCAGCGCCTTCCATGCCGCGGAATATTCGGGATCGAAGGTGAGCGCCTCGCGCAAGTGCAGCACCGCCTGTTCGGCATCGCCGGCCGCCAGCAGCGCGCTGCCCAGCGAATAGCGCAGCATCGCGCCATCGCGCGGTCCGCCCAGCTGGGTACGCAGGTTTTCGATCAGGCCTTCGTTCATGCGCGCATTGTCGCGCACCGTGATGCCTGCGCGAGTGAAGACGCGCGGAACGCGATTACCTGACCTGTGTGTAGCGCCAGTAATCCTGCGGATACAGCGCGGTCGGCCGCGAAGGTTCCGGCGGCTTTTCGCCGCGGCGCAGTGCCGCGAGCGTCTGCGCGTTCCACACCACCAGCCACACCGAGCGGAACGGCTGCACGAACACCGGGTAGCGCAGGTCCGCTTCGGTGAGGTTGCTCGGATATTCCACGATCAAGCCGCGCGGATGCGCTTTGGCCCATTGCTGCAGCCCGGGGCCTTCGTACAGGCGGTCTATCGGCTTTTGCAGCCGGCCGAGGAAATGGAACTGGCCTTCGTAGACGTCCAGGTTGCCGATCGTCCGACCCTGCTTCTGCGCCTGTGCAAGCAGGTGCGAGACCGGTGCGAGGTCGAACGCCGGATACAGCGTCAGCGCGAACAGGCCGTACGCCGCGGCGGTACCGATCAGGCTGGCGAAGGCGATGCGCCGCATTTCGCCGCGCCCGCGCAGCAGCATCAGCGCGCCGAGCAACGCGTACAGCACGCCGAACGGCGCGCTCGCGCCCGACAGATCGCGCAACCAGTGGCCCGCGACGCGCCCGCCGGCCACCAGCGCCGGCAACGCGAACAGCAGCGCCGCCAACGCGAACGCGCCGAGTGCGAGCGGCCATGGCCCCCACTTCGCATCGCGCGCGGCCGCAACGTTGCGTTCGCGCAGCCGCGCGATCGCGTACGCCATGAACATGACTGCCGCCGGCAATTCCGGGATCAGGTAATAGGTCTGCTTGCCGCTGATGAAGCAGAACACGATGAACACCGGCGCCATCCACGCGATCGCCAGGCGCAGACCTGCGTCGAAGGGCGGCCGCAAGGTCAGCACCGCCGCCCACATCCGTGGCCAGGCGATGAACGGGAACAGCACCGCGGGAATCCACGGCAGGTACCACCAGAACGGCCGCGCGTGGTCGAAGGCTTCCACCACGCGCCCGGCGGTCTGCTTGAACAGGAGTTCATTCGCGTACGCCGGGCCGCCGATGTGGATGGCCGGAATCACCCACGCGGCGAGCATCGCGAAACCGCCGATGAAGGCGAGCAGGCCGAAGCCGTACCAGCGCGCGCGTCGCTCGCGCGCATAACCGTTCCACCACGGTCCGAGCAGCCACGCGAACACCACGTGCAAGGCCATCACCGGCCCTTTGGTCAGCAGCCCGAGCCCGATGCAGATCGCGAATCCGACCCAGCGCGGCGACGCGCGGTCCGGTGCGGGCGCCAGGCACAACAGCGCGCCGAGCACCCACACGCTCAGCAGCACCTCGTACATGATCTGCAGGCCGAACAGGAACGCGAACGAGAGCGCCAGCAGCATCCACGGCGTCGCGCGCGCGATCCATGGGCGGCGCGGGAACAACCGCCGCGCCAGGACCTGCGCGAGGATCAATTGCGCCGCGCCGATCAGCACTTCCAGCACGCGCGGCCAGATGTCGTTGACGCCGAACGCGAACCAGCCGGCGTGGATCATCCAGAACAGCAGCGGGACCTTCTGGCTGTACGGCGCGCCGTTGATGTGCGGAACCCAGAACTGGTGGTGCAGCCACATGTCCCAGGCCACGCTGAGCGTGCGCGTGGAATACATCGGCATCGGGCCGTGCGCGAAGATCGCCACCAGCGCCACGGCCAGCCACAGCGGCAGCCACCACAGCAGCGCGCGCAGGTGTTCGGATCGGGTGTAGAGGTTGCGCATCACGTTGTGCAGTTGCAATGGACCGGTTCAATCAATGCGTGCGCTCCCCGTACCCGCGTCAACCCGGGGTCGCCCAGCCGCATCGCGGTGGACCCCGAATTCGCTGTCGGACCGCGAAGGCGCCTGGATGACGCAGCGAGGCGCCAAACCGCGCAAGTGTAGCCGAGCGCGTTCACATTAAACTGTGCGCATGTCCGGTCGTCCCGCCATTTCCGCCTGCATCATCGCGCTGAACGAAGCCGACAGGATCGGCGCGTGCATCGCCTCGCTGGCATTCTGCGACGAGATCGTGGTCGTGGATTCGGGTTCCGTGGATGACACGCGCGAGATCGCGTCGCGGGCGGGCGCACGGGTGATCCAACACCCTTTCGAGGGCTATCGCGCGCAGAAGGATTTCGCGGTGAAGCAGGCCCGCAACGACTGGGTGCTGTGCCTGGATGCCGACGAGCGCGTCACCCCGCAATTGCGCGCTTCCATCGAGGCCGCGCGCGAGGGAGGTCTCAGCGGGGCGGCCGGTTATCGCTTCGCACGCGCCACCGAATACTTCGGGCGCTTCCTGCGCCACGGCAACGCATACCCCGATCGCGTGCTGCGCCTTTTCGACCGCCGTCGCGGCGGCTGGAACGCCGGCCGCGAAATCCACGAGCACGTGGTGCTCGACGGCGCCGTGCGCACGCTGGCCGGCGACCTGGAACACGTCGCCTACCGCTCGCTTGACGACCAGCTCGCGCGCTACCGGCGCTATGCGACGATGATGGCCCAGGACATGCACGCGCGCGGCCGGCGCGCGCGCTGGCACAACCTCGTGGTCAACCCGCGCTGGCGTTTCCTGCGCGGTTACATCCTGCGCGGAGGCTTTCTCGACGGCTGGCGCGGGCTGCTGTTCGCTTCGCTCGAGGCCGATTACACGCGTGAAAAATTCGCGCGGCTGCTGCTGTTGCAGCGCGCGGGAGAGGGCTCGTCCTCAGGCTGACGCAAGCATCGCCTCGAGCGCGGCATGCAGGCGCCGGGGGAACTCCGCGTGGTTGCGCTCGAACCACCCGCGCGCGCGACGACCCATTTCGGCTCGTTCCGCGTCGCTCATCACCAGGCACCGCTCCACGGCGGTTTCGAGCGCGCCTTCGGAAAAACGATACGTGGTAGCCAACTGCTGGCGTCCGGTTTCGTCGTAACCGACCAGAACGCCGCGCTCCGAAGTGACCAACTCGTTCATCGGCGGGGCATCTGTGGTCAGCACCACCGCGGCCACGCTCATTCCCTCGACGATGTAATGCCCGAACCCTTCGGTCTCCGAGCAGCAAAGGTGGAACGCATTCGCGTTCTGCAGCCGCTTCAATTCCGCGTCGGAAAGGTAGTCAATGCGGTGCACGATGTTGCCCGCAGGCGGCGCGGGCCGGGCGCTGCGCGGATTCTGCACCACGGTCAGCCGCGGCCATTCGGGATGTTTCCGCCACAGGGCCAGCAGCCGTTCGGTGCCCTTGTGCGGGCTGCGGCCGGCGAGATGGAAGAAGGTTTGCTCCCGAGGAACCGAAGCGTCAAGGCGATCCGCGCTGCTGAATCCGATATGGGCGGTGCGACAGCCGAGCCCGCGGAACAACATTTCGGCGTGCATCGTCTTCAGCAACACGCCATTCACCCGCGGCAACCGCTCGATGTCATCCGGCGAACACCACTCCGGATTCGGCAGGAACAGGTTGCAACGAGCGAAGGGGAAATCCTCGGGACGGATATGTTCCAGCATCAGGTTGGCGTCGAAGCGACCCTGCCCCCGCAGCCGCGTCCACAGCCAGGCCAGGCGCCTGCGCAACGGGCGCGTCCATTTGCGCAGCTTGCCGCGACCGAGCGTGCTGAAGTGCACCGCGTGGCCGCACTCCGCCAACGCATCGGCAAGCAGGCGCAGGTCGCTGGACAGCCCGACCTTGTTGTCCCACGCGATCAGGTTGATGCTGCGCCGGGCGCCCATGCAGCCGCTCACTCGTCCGCATCCGGATCGTAGGCCCCGAACTGTCCGGCATCGTCGCTCTTCGGCGGCACGCAGCCGGGCACCACCGCGTCGCGCCTGAACAGGTACCACTCGCGCCGGTTCGCGTGCCCGACATGGATGGCACGATCGGCGCGCACGCAGGGCGCAAGCACGTCGCCCAGCGAAAAGATCCAGCGGTGCGCGGGATCCTGCCGCTGCCACTCGAGCGCGCGTTCGAGCTGCTCGTGCCAGGGCAACAGGAAGCCCCAGTTGACGCTCGCGCGCCCGAGCGTATCCAGCATCAGCAGGTTCTGTTCCTTCCAGGCGACGAGCGCGATCCGGTCCTGCGGCGGGACCAGACTCGCGGTGCGCGCCATCACGTCGCGCGCCGAAGAATAGCCGTTCAACAACGGATAGCCGACCAACCCCCAGGTGCCCCACAGCACCAGTACGAACGCGCTCCACGCCAGCAGCGCGCGTCGCGGCAGGCTGAGCAGTGCGATCAGCACGCCGGCGGCGCCGACGCCCAGGATCATCGCGACCACGGGCGCGGGCGACGCATCCAGTGCAGCGGCCGCGCGCTGCGTGAGCGATTGCAGGTGGCCCGTGTGCATCAGCGCACCCGTGGCCAGCATGGCCGCGGCGATCAGCAGTGCGAGCAGCCACAGCGCGATTCGGAAATCGCGCCGCCGCACGATGCCCGGCAGCAGCGGCGCGAGTGCGACGGCGATCATCGGCATCACCGGCAGGATGTAGACGTTGCGCTTGCCGGCGCTGATCGAGAAGAACGCCACCACGATCACCGCCCAGGCGACCGGCAACAGCACGCGCGCATCGTGCCGGCGCAAGCGTCGCACCCAGCCCGGAATCGCCCACGGCAGCGCCAGCGACAACGGCAGCCACTGGAACGCGATCACGCCGAGGTAGTAGTACCAGGGGTGCAGGTGGTGCGTCGCGTGCGCGTAACGCGAGACGGTCTGGCCGAGCAGGATGTCATGCGCGTAATGCGCGAACTCCGGATCGGCGCGCACGTGCACCATCCACAGCATCGGCAGCGCCCAGCCCAGCACCGGCAGCAGGAATGCCAGCAAACCCAGCCACCAGCGCGGATCGCCCGCTCGCGCCGCGTGCAGGTTGCGCCAGCCGCGCGCGCAGGCGAACGCGTACGGCGCGAACATCAGCAGCGCCAGCACGCCCACTCCCTTGGTGATCACGCCGAGGCCCGCGGCAAGGCAGCCGACGAGATACCAGCGCCAGTTCGGGCCGAGCAGCAGGTGGCGCAGCAGGCCGTAGTTCGCCAGCGTGATCCAGAACACCTCCAGCGCGTCTATCTGCGCCGCGCGCATCTGGAAGGTGAAATCGAAACCGACCAGCACGGCACCGGCGGCGAGCAGCGCGCTGCGGTGGTTCCATTGCCGGCGCACCAGGTCGTAGACCAGCCCCAGCGTGCCCAGGCCCGCGAACAGCGAGGGGATCAGGAACCAGCCGCGCCAGCCGCCGGTGATCCAGTAACAGCATGCCTCCAGCCACATGAACATCGGCGGCTTGTCGGAATAGAGCTCCACGCCACGATGCGGGAACAACCACAGGCCGCTGTGCAGCATCTCGCGCGCAACCAGCGCGAAGCGCGGCTCGTCCGATGGCCAGGGGTCGCGCAGGCCGATGCCAAGGCCCAGCAGCAGCAGCGCGAACACGAAGAACACGACCAGTTCGACGCGCGCGTTGCGCACCAGCCAGCCTCGGGTTTGGGAGAGTGGAGTCATACCAATGATGTAGGAGCGCGCCTGCGCGCGGCCGCGGAATTCCGGACGATGGGCGAAGTCACTTCAGTCGCCTGCACGCAGGCTCCTCTCCTGCCCACGTTTCATGAGGACGGCATAGTACATGCCATCCAGCCCGCCCTCGCCCGGCAGGATCTGCCAGCCGTCGCCGGCCCGGCGCCCTGCGGGCCATTCGAACGACAGCGCCTGCGCCTCGGCGTGCGCGCGCAGGAAATCCGAAACCACTTCTTCGTTTTCGGCGCGCAGGATCGAGCAGGTGGCGTAGACGAGCTTGCCGCCGGGGCCGAGCAGCGGCCACAACGCGGCCAGCAAGCTCCGCTGCTGACGCGCGAGCGCGTGGATGTCCGCCGCGCGCCGGTGCAACTTGATGTCCGGGTGCCGACGGATCACGCCGGTAGCCGAGCACGGCGCATCCAGCAGGATGCGATCGAACGGCTTGCCATCCCACCACGTAGCGGGCGCGCCGGCATCTCCAACGCGCACCTCGCATTGCAGGTGCAGGCGCGCGAGGTTTTCGCGGATGCGGGCGACGCGTCGCGGCTCGCGATCCAGCCCCAGCAATTCCGGATCGGCGCGCTCGAGCAGGTGGCAGGCCTTGCCGCCCGGCGCGGCGCAGGCATCCAGCACGCGCATGCCGTCGCGGACATCCAGCAGGTCGGCGGCAAGCTGCGCGGCGCCATCCTGTACCGACAATCTGCCCGCCTTGAATTCCGGCAGGCGCGCCACGTCGGCATGTTCTTCCAGCACCAGCGCGTCGCGCAGGAGCGGGTGCGCGCTCGCCGCGATGCCTTGCGATTGCAGCGCGGCAATCATCGCCTCGCGTGTCGCGGCGCGGCTGTTCACCCGCAACATCGGCGGCGACGGCGCGTTGTTCGCACCGAGGATCGCCTCCGCCCGCTCCGGCCAATCTCCCGCGATGGCCTCGATCAGCCACGATGGATGCGCGGTGCGCGCCACCGGATCGCGATCGAGCCGAGCGTTCAAATCATCGTGCTCACGCAGCCAGCGGCGCAGCACCGCGTTGACCAGATTGGCGAAGGGCGCACGACGCAGCGTCCGCGCGGCTTCCACCGTTGCCGCCACCGCGGCGTGCGGCGGCAGTTGCAGGGTTTCGAGTTGCGTCAATCCGCACACCAGTAGCGCATGCACCAGCGGCTCGCGCTTGCGCAACGGCTTGTCGAGCAGCAAATCCAGCGCAGCATCGAAACGCAGCCAGCAGCGCGCGCCTTCGTTGGCGATCGCGGTGAGCAGCGCCCGGTCGCGCGGATCGGCCAGTTGCGCCTGCGCGGGCGCGAGCGCTTCGCGCAGCGATTGTCCTTCGAACGCCACCGCGGCCAGCACCTGCGCGGCCAATGCGCGCGTGTCGTTCATGCTTCGCGCAATTCCGCGCGGGCGTTGAGGTAGTCCGCCGCGCCGATCACGCGTCCGCCGGCGCGCTGCAGTTTCAGGATGCGCAGCACGCCGTCGCCGCAGGCGATGTCAATGCCATGCTTCGACGCGGCAATGATCTCGCCGGGCTGCCGGTCCCCGGTCCCCGGTCCCCGGTCCCCGGATTCTGCCTGCCACACCCGAACGCGCTCACCCGCGATCTCCGCTTCCGCCACCGGCCAGGGATCGAATGCGCGAACCTTGCGTTCCAGCTCGATCGCGGGCGATGCGAAATCCAGTTTCGCTTCGGCCTTGTCCAGCTTGTGCGCGTAGGTCGCGCCTGCGCCGGATTGCGGCGTCGCGGTGAGTTCTGCGCCGCGCGCAACGCGCCGCAAGCCTTCGGCGAGCACCTGCGCACCCAGTCCGGCCAGGCGATCGTGTAACGAACCGCCGGTGTCGTCCGCCTCGATCGGCGTGCGCGCGGACAACAGCACGGGACCGGTGTCCAACCCGGCCTGCATCTGCATCAGGCACACGCCGGTTTCGCCGTCGCCCGCGAGGATCGCGCGCTGGATCGGTGCCGCACCGCGCCAGCGCGGCAGCAAGGACGCGTGCACGTTCCAGCAGCCGAGCCTGGGAATCGCGAGCACCGATTTCGGCAGGATCAATCCATACGCGATCACGATCATGAGATCGGGTGCGTACTTGCGCAGCCGCTGCCGCGCGGCTTCGTTCTTGAGGGTTTCGGGCTGTTCGACCGGAATACTTGCGGCAAGCGCCGCCTCTTTCACCGGGCTCATCGCCAGCGTGCGGCCGCGGCCGGCGGGCCGGTCGGGTTGCGTGTAGACGGCGGCGACTTCCGCCCCGGAGTCCAGGCACGCGCGCAAGCCGGGCAGCGCGAATGCCGGCGTGCCGGCGAACACCAGCCGCAATCGTCTATCGCTCATCGGCTTACGCCGAGGCTGCTTGCGGTTCAGCTTGGCGCCTGGCCTTCTCCAGCTTGCGCTTCACCATCTCGCGCTTGAGCGGCGAGAGGTAATCCACGAACAGCTTGCCGATCAGGTGATCCATCTCGTGCTGGATGCACACCGCCAGCAGCCCGTCGGCCTCGAGTTCGATCGGCTTGCCGTCCAGATCCTGGGCTCGCACGCGGATCTTTTCGGCGCGCTCCACGTCGGCAAAGATGCCCGGCACCGAAAGGCACCCTTCCTGGTAGGTCTGGTGGCCTTCGGCGTGCAGGATTTCCGGATTGACCAGCACGCGGGGGTCGCCGTGCTCCTCGCTCACGTCCACCACCAGCAGGCGCTGGTGCACGTTCACCTGGGTCGCCGCCAACCCGATCCCCGGTGCCGCGTACATGGTTTCCAGCATGTCGGCCGCGAGCTGTTTCAGCCCGGCGTCGAACAGGCTGACCGGCGCGGCTTTCGTGCGCAGGCGCAGGTCGGGGAATTCGAGGATTTCGAGCTTGGCCATTGCCTCAAGGGGAACAGTTTGGGGAGGTGCTACCGCGGAGAGCACGCTTGCACGCGCAGGGACAACGCATATTTGTGGACGGTTTGGCGTTATCCAACCCTGCCGCGTGGCTAGGATGCCCATTGTACGCCCATTTCATATACACTCGGCCGAAATCGCTTGGGGATCGGGGGATTGCCGCCTATGTTTAAGAAAGCGCT
>DASVDY010000095.1:0-2620 GCA_036380855.1 Rhodanobacteraceae bacterium | reverse complement strand
CGCTCGCCCTCGCCGAAGCTGCCGCGCGGGTTGGGCAGCAGCACGAAATAGCCGAACGTCGAATACGCGGTGGCGTTGTTGCTCCAGTCCGGCAGGGTCGCCGACGAGGGACCGCCGTGCACGTACACGATCATCGGATAGCGCTTGTGCGGGTCGTAATTCGCCGGATACAGCAGCCAGCCCTGGACGTGGAAGCCTTCGTTGTTCCACTCGACCGATTCGGCCTTGCCCCAGTCCGGCTTGAGATCGCCATTGATGGATGTGACGGCCGGCGGCGGCGTGGAGGCGAGTGCACCCGCATGCACCTCCGGCGGCTGCCCGAACGAACTTTCGGAGAATGCGATGCGCATGTGGTCGCTCGACAACGACACCGCCCGCGCTGCACGACCATTGCCGATCGAGCCGGAGATGCTGAACAAGGTTCCGGTCTGGCGCGCCGAAGGCGCACCGTCGAGGGTGTACTTCGCCAGTTCCACCTTGCCGCTTGCGATCTGCGTCACCAGCAGCTCGCGCGCAGAGAGGAACGTGAACCAGGAAGGCGTCACGTGCGTGCCTTCGGTCATGTCCACCGGCGTGCCACCCCCGGCCGCAACGCTGTAAAGATCGCCGCCGGTGGAACCGCGGTCGCTCATCAGGCCGCCGATGAAGAACACCTGCGCCGCATCGGGCGACCAGCGCGGCAACGCGATCTGCAAGCCATGCAAGGGCCCGGTCACGCCAGCCGGATCCACGATCGTTTTCGGCTCCGCGCCGGCGGCGGCCTGCTGTACGTACAGCTTTGCCGTCCACCAGTCGTCATCGCCGGGCGGCGGTGCAGCCGTGAACGCGATGCGGTCGCCCGAAGGCGACCAGCGGAACTCGTACACGTACAAGCCTTCGGGTGTGAGCACCTGCGGCGCGCCGCCGGACACCGGCACGGCCGCGACGTGCTGCACCTGCATGTCCTCGCCGCCGATCACCCCGACCCGCGGATTGCCCGAAGCGGTGGCTGCCGGCAGTCGCGTCGCGCCGGGCACGTACAGGAACGCAATCCGGCTGGCGTCGGCACTCCATTGCAGGCCGTCGGCGAAGCCATCGAGATCAAGGAGCTTGTGGGGCGGAGCATGCCCGTCCACGCCGAGCAGCCAGATCGCGCCGCGGATCGGCCTGGTGTTGGACGGATCCACCTTGCAGCGGGTCAGGATCGCAAGCTCATCCTGGCGCGGCGCCCAGCGCAGGTCCTCCACGTTGCAATCGCCGGGAATCGCGACCGTCCGTGCATCGTGCCCATCGCCGGAGGCGAGCTCCAGACGGGTCTGGTCGTGATGCGACACGGTCCAGGCGAGGTGCCGGCCATCGTATGAAAGCGCGACGGCGTCGATCCGCTGCACGCGCTGGCGTTGCGCGAGAATTTGGGCGATGCGGGCGCCGGTTTGCGTGTCGGCCATGGCCGGCAAAGCGACGGTCGCGAAAGCGAGCGCCACGGCCAGCAGCACGAGGCGGGCGGGATTCCTGGGCATGGCGGTCCTTGGGCGGCGTTGAACCGTTCGAAGCTACATCGGGGCACCGCGACGTGCCAAGTGTCGGCGGACATGCAGTGCCGGCCCGGCGTTCGCGTCGGCTTCGGGTGATGGCATGTCCCGATTTGCGCATCCCAGCGCGGTGGCAGACCTGCCGTCTTTGGCAAAGGGCTGCGTGCCGCACTGCTCAATGGACGCCCGCTCCATCAGCGGCCTGGTGGTACCGCGTCACCAGCTCGACTTCGTTTTTCGAACCCAGGAACACCGGCACGCGCTGGTGCAGCTTCTGCGGTTCGATGTCCAGGATGCGTTCGCGCCCGGTGGTCGCCGCACCGCCGGCCTGCTCCACGATCAATGACATCGGGTTGGCCTCGTACATCAGGCGCAGCTTGCCGCCCTGCTGCACCGTCTTGGAGTCCAGCGGATAGATGAAGATGCCGCCGCGGGTGAGGATGCGGTGCACGTCCGCGACCATGCTGGCCACCCAGCGCATGTTGAAGTCCTTGCCGCGCGGGCCCTCCTTGCCCGCCAGCAGTTCGTCCACGTAGCGCCGCATCGGCGCTTCCCAGAAGCGCCGGTTGGACATGTTGATCGCGAATTCCTTCGTGTCCGCCGGGATCGCGAGGTCGCGCGCGGTCAGCACGAAGCTGCCGAGTTCGCGGTCAAGCGTGAAGGCGTGCACGCCCCGGCCGGTGGTCAACACCAGCATCGTGCTCGGCCCGTACACGCAATAGCCGGCCGCGACCTGTTGCGTGCCCGGTTGCAGGAAATCACGGACGGCCGGTTCGGCATGTTCGTCGTTCGCGCGCAGCACCGAGAAGATCGTGCCGACCGAAATGTTGACGTCAATGTTGGACGAACCATCCAGCGGATCGAACAGCAGCAGGTAATTGCCTTTTGGATAGGCATCGGGAATCGGGTGCGGATCTTCCATTTCCTCGGACGCGCATGCGGCCAGGTGCCCGCCCCAGGCGTTGGCCTCCAGCAGGATCTCGTTGGAAATGACGTCCAGCTTCTTCTGCGCCTCGCCCTGCACGTTGCCGGTGCCGGCCTCGCCCAGCACGCCGCCCAGCGCGCCCTTGCCCACCGCGATCGAAATGCGCTTGCAGGCGCGCGCCACC
>DASVDY010000094.1:0-3754 GCA_036380855.1 Rhodanobacteraceae bacterium | reverse complement strand
GCGCGCCACGCATGCCGGCGCGCAATCCGCGACCGGCGGCTGGCAGGACACGCTGGACGGCGTGGACGCCACGTTGCACCTGCCTTACGGCTATCGCTTGCTGGGCGCGCCCGGCGCGGATCGTTCGCCCGACAGCTGGGTGGCGCGCTGGAACCTGCTGGACCTGTTCGTGGCGGCGGTGATCGCGCTGCTGAGCTGGCGCTTGCTCGGCTGGCCGTGGGCGATTGCCGCGCTCGGCTTCGTGGTGTTGTCCCAAACCGAACCCGGCGCGCCGCGCTGGCTGCCCGGCATCGCCGTGGCGCTGGCGCTGATCGCGCGGGCGCTGCCGACCGGGCGCTTGCGCACGCTCGCGCGCTACGCGGGCATGGCGGCGCTGGCGCTGGCCGTCCTGGTCACGCTTCCATTCGGCGCCGAGCAGGTTCGCGATGCGCTGCATCCGCAACTGGAGAACCAACACGTTGCGGGCAGCATGGCGGTCGAACAGTTCGCGCCATCGGGCGCCGCGAACAAGCCTGTACGCCAGGAAGCGTTGCCACCGCCGCCGCCACCTGCGCAACCGCCGCCGGTGGAGGAAGTCTCTTCGATGCCGGCACCGGCGCCTGCGCGAGTGTCCGCGCCGGGCAGCCAGACCCTCCAGACCATCGTGGTCACGGGTTCCAAAATCGCAATGGATCTGGCCAATGCTCAAAGCTATCCGTCCAACGCCGTTGTCCAGTCCGGGCGCGGCGTGCCGGACTGGAGCGGCATCGGCAGCAGTTACCGGTTGAGCTGGAGCGGCCCCGTCACCGCGCAACAGACCTGGCGGCTGGTGATCCTGCCGGGCTGGGCCACGCGCCTGCTGCGCATCCTGATGCTCGGTTTGCTGGTGGCGTGGCTGGCGGCGATTGCGCGCGCGCTGGACTTGCCGGCGCGCCTGCCACGCTGGCCGCGGCATGCGGGCGCCGCCGCGCTGGTGCTGCTCGCCTTCATTCCCTTCGCCCGCGCACAGGAATTGCCGTCGCAGGAGATGCTCTCGCAACTGCGCGCGCGTTTGCTGGAAGCCCCGCGTTGCGCGCCGCAGTGCGGGGCATCACCGTCCGCGCAGATCACGATCCGGCAGGACACGTTGCAGGTGAGCCTCGATGCCGATGCCGATGCGCGCGTGGCGTTCCCGCTGCCGCACATGGACGCGCCGGCGACGTTGAGCGACGTGACCGTGGACGGCCGACCCGCATCGGCGCTGGCGCGCCGCGACGACGGCGTCTGGATTTCGTTGGACCGTGGCGTGCACCGCATCGGGCTGGATTTCGCGCTGCGCAGCGATGCCGACAATGCCGCGCTGCATTTCGCGCTGCCACCGCCGCGCGTCGAGGTCTCTGCGCCCGGCTGGCAGGTGTCGGGTGCGGACGGCACGAAGTTGTTGTCGGACACCCTGACCTTCGCGCGCGAGCGCGCAAGCACAACGACCGCCAGCGCCCCGACCGTGGCGCAAGCCTTTCCGCCTTTCGTGCAACTGACGCGCACCATCGCTATCGGAATTGATTCCTATGTCTTCAATCAGGTGCATCGCATCGCGCCGTCCGAAGGCGGATTCAGCGTCAGTGTGCCGTTGCTGCCGGGTGAGCATGTTTCCGACGCAAGATTGAAGGTCGAGCACGGTCGCGTGCTGGTCACTTTCGCGCCCGGCCAAAGCGACGCCGGTTGGAACAGCACCCTGGATTACAGGAGCGCGTTCGATCTCCATGCCCCGGATTTTGGCAATGGCGCGGAGGTCTGGCAGATCGGCAGCGCGCCGTTGATGCATTTGAGCTTCGTGGGCGTGCCGGAAACGGTGCCGGAAGGCGATGCGGATACCGAAGGCATGCATGAGTTCCGCCCGCTCCCGGGCGAGACACTCACCGTACGCGTCACGCGTCCCGCCGCGCTGCCCGGCGACAGCATCGCCTTCGACCGCGTGACGCTGGACGCTACGCGCGGCGATCGCGCGCTGGAAAGTTCGCTGACGCTGGTCGCGCGCAGCACCCGCGGCGGCGAACACCTCATCGATATCCCGAAGGACGCGCAATTGCTTGGGGTGCAACGCAATGGCGATGCGCTGGAGCTGAACCTGCACGATGGCCATCTCGCGCTGCCTGTGCAGCCCGGTGTACAGACGTTCAACCTGCGCTTCCGCGACGATTCGACGCTGGGCATGGTGTCGGGCACGCCCCCGGTTGCTCTGCACGCGCACGCGGCGAACATCCGGACCTCGTTGTCGCTGCCGCAGGATCGCTGGGTGCTGTGGACGTGGGGCCCGTCGGCAGGGCCCGCGGTGCTGTACTGGTCGGAGCTGATCGCGCTGCTGATCGTCGCGCTGATGCTTGCGCGATTCGCGCCGACGCCGTTGCGCTGGTGGCAATGGCTGCTGCTCGGCCTGGGATTCTCGACATTCGCATGGAGCGCCTATGCGCTGGTCGCGGTGTGGCTGATCGCGCTGGGCATGCGCGCACGCAGCGAGCGCCTGCCGGAATATCCCGTCTTCAATCTGGCGCAGGTGTTGCTGGCCGCATTGACCGCAGTCGCGCTGCTGTGCCTGCTTTCCGCAGTCCCGCAAGGCTTGCTGGGGCAGCCCGACATGCGCGTCGTGGGCAACGATTCCTCGGCGTGGTCGCTGCACTGGTTCTCCGACCAGAGCGGCAATGCCCTGCCGCGTGCCGGCGCGTTCAGCGTGCCGTTGTGGAGCTACAAGCTGGCGATGCTGGCGTGGGCGCTGTGGCTGGCGAATGCGCTGATCGGCTGGCTGCGCTGGGGCTTCGACGCGTGGACGCGCGGCGGTTACTGGAAATCCGATCGGCCTGTTGCGACGCCACCGGCGCCGGCATCGCCTTCCGATTCCTGACGATGCGCGTCCGCGAAGTGCTGGCACATGGAAGTCGTGCGCTCGCGGGCGCCGAGTCGCGCGCGGACGCCGAGCTGTTGCTGATGCATTCCCTAGGAGTTTCGCGCGCCTGGCTGGTCGCGCATGCGGACGATGAGGTCGAGGAGGCGCGGCGTGCAGCGTTCGATGCGCTGATCGCGCGGCGTGCGCGTGGCGAGCCGGTCGCGTATCTCACCGGTTCGCGCGGATTCCACGCGCTGGAGTTGCACGTCACGCCGGACGTGCTGATCCCGCGCCCGGAAACCGAACTGCTGGTTGAACTGGCGCTGGCGCGGATTCCGCGTAGGCCGGATGGAGTGAAACGGAATCCGGGGCAACGCGCCAGGCTGCTCCCGGATTCCGCTGCGCTCCATCCGGGCTACAAAATGGCGGATCTTGGTACAGGCTCCGGAGCCATCGCGTTGGCGATCGCGCAGGCTCGCCCGGATGTGCACGTTCTTGCGACGGATGCCAGCGAGGCGGCGCTCGCGGTGGCGCGCGAAAATGCACGGCGTCTGGGAGCGACCAATCTCGAATTCGCCCGCGGCGACTGGTGCGTCGCGCTGGGCGACGCACGCGACTTCGACCTGATCGTTTCGAACCCGCCCTACATCGCGGAGCAGGATCCGCACCTGCGCGAAGGCGACCTGCGCTTCGAGCCCCGCGCCGCGCTTGCTTCGGGCGCGGACGGGCTGGATGCAATCCGCGCCATCGTGCGCAACGCGCGTTCGCACCTGCGCGAAGGCGGCTGGCTGCTGCTGGAGCATGGCTTCGACCAGGGCGCCGCGGTGCGCGGGCTGCTGCAGGAATCCGGCTACCGCGACGTGTTCACCGAACGGGATCTGGAAAACCGCGATCGCGTGAGTGGTGGCGTGATCG
>DASVDY010000093.1:0-40294 GCA_036380855.1 Rhodanobacteraceae bacterium | reverse complement strand
GTGCACAGCACGTCCATCGCGCCGAAGTTCTGGATCGCGTTGAGGCGCTTCACCACGACTTTGCGCCGCGACATGGCCAGCGCGCCCTTGCCGAGGTTGGCGGTGACGATCAGCGGCAGCATCTCCGGCGTCAGCCCGACGGCGACGGACAACGCGAACAGGAAGGCTTCCAGCCAGTTGCCCTTGTCGAATCCGTTGATCAGGAAAACGATCGGCACCATCACCGCCATGAAGCGGATCAGCAGCCACGACACGCTGTTGACGCCGCGATCGAAGCTGGTCTGCACGCGCTGGCCGACGATGGTGCGCGCCAGCGAACCGAGGTAACTTCGTGCGCCGGTCGCAACGGCCACGGCAGTCGCGCTGCCGCTGATCACGTTGGTGCCCATGTAGCACACGCCCGGCAAATCCAGCGGCGTGGCTGCCGACTGCGTGCCCATGCCCGGCAACGGAGCGCTCTTTTCGACCGGAAGCGATTCGCCGGTGAGGATGGCCTGGCTGACGAACAGGTCTTTCGCACCGAGCAGGCGCAGGTCCGCCGGGACCATGTCACCCGCGGCGAGATGCACGATGTCGCCGGCGACCAGCTCGCCGACCGGCACCTCGATGCGCTCGCTGTGGCCGTCGGAGGCGCGCCGGGTGACGGTGGCGGTGTTGCGCACCATCGCCTTCAATTTCTCGGCGGCCTTGGAGGAACGGTATTCCTGGGTAAAGCTCAAGCTGGCGCTGATCAGCACCATCACGCCGATGATGATCGGGCCGGTAATGTCGTCCGAAGTGAACAACTGCACCGCGGCCAGTACCAGCAGCACCACGATGAACGGATTCTTGAAAGCGCGCAGCAGCTGTCGCGACCAGTGCGGCGGCTTCTCGTGGCTGACTTCGTTGGCGCCGTCGCGATCCAGCCGCGCCTCGATCTGCTCCTGGTCGAGTCCCGCGAGACTGGTGTCCAGTTCCTGCAACAGTTCCGCGTTCGTGCGCCAGGCCTGTTCCGCCGCGCGCGGGCGCGCACCACTCGCGCCGTTCTTCGCGGCGGCGGCGTTGGGCGTGTCGTTCGGCGGGGTTTGCAGCATGGCTCGCTTCCGTGGACTTCAGGTTTTGCCACGAAGCGAGCGGTCGGTCCGTGGAATCAGCGCAGCAGGGGGCGGCGATCAATCCGACACGGTCGGGATCGCAAAAGCGAATTTCGTTTTCGCGTACTTCGGTGCATCAGGCTTGCGGGCGCACGCGCGGCGCAGGCACGGTCACGTGCCACGCACGGCGATTGCGATTGCGCGAATGCGGCGCATGGCGGGCCGCCAGGCGCAAGCAGAATTCACGAAGGAGTTTCATGGCCCATCTCCTCGATAACGATGCCGACGGCATCGTCAGGAGCGGGCCGGACTTTCCTAGTCGAGGAAAGCGCCGACCGGGCCTGAGCGGTGGCCGCGGGCGAACCGGTTGTTGGTCGCCGTCATCCGATGCGAGCAGATGGCGGCGCTGCGACTAGGGTGTACGTCCATAACCTTTGCTTGGTGGACACGGGTACCGCGCGATGCGGACGCATCTTGCGGCGCGCATATTTTCGCGGCAGCGCAGCAATCCGTCAACCCTGCGCGTATCATCGGGGTTTCGACTCACCCGCTGGCCCGTGATGCTTCCAACCTTGCGACGACTCCTGCTGCCCGCGCTGGGCGCGCTCCTGCTGGCCGCATGCAGCCATGCGCCGCCCCCCTGGCAATTGAACGACGTGCGCGGGCATCTTCCGGATCTCCAATTCAACCTGGTTTCGGATACCGGCAAGCCGATGACCGCGACGGATTTCCGCGGCAAGTACGTGATGATGTACTTCGGCTACACGCATTGCCCGGACGTGTGCCCGCTGACCCTGGTGCACCTGCACCTGGCGATGCAGAAACTCGGCGCCGAAGCGGACAAGGTGCGGATCCTGTTCGTCAGCGTGGACCCGGCGCGCGACACGCCCCAGGTGCTGCACCAGTACGTGACCGCGTTCGATCCGCGCATCGTCGGGCTGACCGGCACGCCCGCGCAGATCGCCGCGATGGCGAAGCGTTACCGGGCGGCTTTCAATCGCGATGCCACGCATCCCGGCGGCGGCTACGAAGTGAGCCACAGCTCGGCGATCTACATCTTCGGACCGCAAGGCCATGCGCGGTTGCTCGGCACGTCGGCCGATTCGCCGGATGAAATCGCGCACGACGTGAAATTGCTCATCGGGCAGGGCTCATGAAAATACCCTCGCCCACCCTCGCTTTCCTGGCCTCAGCCTGCCTGCTGCTGGCACGCGGCACGTTCGCGGCGACGCCGGCGCCTGCGATTTCGGTCGAGCGCGGCTGGGTGCGCTGGCTGCCCGCCAACCTGCCCGCGGCCGGTTACGCCACGATCCGCAACGACGGCGACACCCCGGTGAAGTTCATTGCCGCCGACAGCGCCGATTACGGGATGGCGATGCTGCATCGCTCGATGCAGAAGAACGGCAAGGACACCATGGAAATGGTGGATGCACTCGTCATCCCCGCGCATGGCGCGGTGAAGCTGGTGCCCGGCGGCTATCACCTGATGCTGATGGATCCGAAACACCCGATCCAACCGGGCGACGCGGTGCGCCTCACGCTGCACTTCGCCGGCGGCCAAACGGTCCAGGCGACGTGGCCGGTGCGGCCCGCCAATGCGACGGGCCCGTAGGTGGCGAAAGCAAAAGCCCTTGATACGGATCAACGCGGATAAAAGCGGAAGAGCTTTTTACCCTTGATCCGTGTCCATCCGTGTTGATCCGCGTCGAAAAAACGGTTACGTGGACGCGCCGCGCTGCTCGAGCTGCCGTTGTTGCAGCTTCCGCTGCGCCTTCCAGCGCTGCTGGATCGCAAGGCGCCCACGGGTGGAAAGCCGCAGCCAGTGCCGGAACGCGACCAGCGCACCGAGCACGCTCATCATGGATGAGGGAATCCACAGGATCAGCCCGCCCAGGTATTGATCGGTGGCCTGGCTGACCCCGCCAAACGCGCGGCCGCACAGGTCGTAGATCGGGTAGAGGTCGCCGTGGGCGAAGGTGATGTAGGCGCCGACCAGGATCTGCGGAATCATCACCGCCAGCGCCACCAGGATCCGCACCCCCGGTGCCAGCCGCGCCGGCGGGCGCGGGCGCGGGTCCAGGATCAGCCACCAGAACAGCAGGCCGTCCACGGCCATGCTCCAGTTCATCACGCGATAGAGCCGCCAGTCGAGCATCGCGTCGAAATGCACCGCGGGCCACAGCCAGAACCAGATCAGCCCGAAGAACAGCAGCGATGCGATGACCGGGTTGAACAGCACGTCCAACGCCCAGCGCAGCGGTCCGCGCGTCAGCGCCGGCCGCAGCACGCGGGCGCGGAATCCGATCGGCAGCGCGCGGCGGAACGCCGCGCCCGGATAGGCCAGCGCGATCAGGAACGGACCGAGGTGATGCAGGCCGAGGTGCTGCAGGCGATGCACGAAGAACTCGTGCTCGGCGTAATAGTCGAGCTGCGTGTGCAGGCCGATGTAGATCACGGCCAGTCCCGACCAGAACGCCAGTTGCCGAAGGCGGGTGGTCGTCAGTGGCGACCGTCGCGTGCCGCGCCAATACAAAAGCGCCGCGACGAGGAAGCAGATCACCGCGGTGGGTGAGGGCTCCCAGGGCACGAACCAGTGCAACACGCCTGGCATTTCAGCCGACCCGCTCCAGCACGTAGCCGGCGTGCGGCACCATCGGTGCCAGCAGCCAGTGGTCCATCAGCAGGAACGCGAACAGCGCCATCAGGTAGACCAGCGAATAGCCGAACGCGCGCATCGCGAACAGTTCGTCCGGCGGCCGCATCAGCCGCGCCGCGTAATAGAGATAGGCGATGCCGAGCACCAGCGCGCCGCCGAGATAGCACAGCCCGCTCATGCCGGTGAGATAAGGCAGCAATGTGACCAGCACCAGCAGCACGGTGTAGAACAGCACGTGCCAGCGCGTGTACTGCACGTCGTAGGCGACCGGCAGCATCGGGATGCAGGCGCGCTTGTAGTCCTCGCGGCGGAAGATCGCGAGCGACCAGAAGTGCGGCGGCGTCCAGGCGAAGATGATCAGAACCAGCAGCAGCGCGTAGGCCCAGTCGGTCGGGCCGCGCATGTCGGTGACTGCCGACCAGCCCAGCAGCGGCGGGATCGCGCCCGCCAGCCCGCCGATCACGATGTTCTGCGGGGTGGCGCGTTTCAGGAACGCGGTGTAGATCACCGCGTAACCGATCAGGCCGGCGAAAGTCAGCAGCGCGGTCAGTGGGTTGACGAGGAAGAACAGCACCGCCATCGAGAGCACGCCGATGATCACCGCGAAAGTGAGCACCTGGCGCGTGGTCAGCGTGCCGCTCGGAAGGGGCCGGTGCGAGGTGCGCGCCATCACCTTGTCTATGCGCTGGTCAATCAACTGGTTCAGCGCCGCGGCCGAGCTGGATGCAAGCCAGATGCCGAGCGTGCCGAAAACCAGCGCGCGCCACGGCGGCACGCCGGGTACCGCCAGGAACATGCCGATGACGGCGGTGAACACCAGCAGCGCGACGATGCGCGGCTTGGTCAGCTCGAAATATTGGGAAGCGAGGGAGAACATCCGCCTATTGTAGGAGCGCGCCTGCGCGCGATCCCGAACTTTCATCAAGGGCAAGCGGCTGGGTGGCAGGGACGCCGGCGCGGGCGCGCTGGGTATGGGCCACCAGCGACACCACCGTGAACAGCAGCAGCGCGGCGCCGCCGTTGTGCGCGACCGCCACCGCCAGCGGCAGACCGAACATCACGTTGCTGATGCCCAGCGCGACCTGCGCCAGCAGCAGAACGCCAAGCGCAATGCCGAGTCCGCGCAACCCTGCACGCGCGACCTTGTGCGCGAGCCACGCGAGGTACACGAACACGACCAACGCGCCGAAGCGGTGCGCAATCTGGATCGCGCTGCGCGCCGCCGCGTCCAGGATGCCGCCTTCGAAGTTCACGCCGATGCCGCGCCAGAGGATGAAGCCCTGGTGGAAATCCACCGGCGGCCACCACTGGCCGAGGCACTTCGGGAACGATTGCGGGCCGATGCCGCAGGCAAGCGCGGCGTAGTTCGACGATGTCCATCCGCCGAGGAAGATCTGGCAGGCCAGCAGCACCAGGCCGATCACGACCGCGGTCTGCAGCGAGGCTTCGCGCGGTGTTCGTGCATGCGCGCCGCTCGAGTTCCACGCAAGCCACGCCAGCAGCGCGAACGTCGTCATGCCGCCCAGCAGGTGCCCCGACACCACGATCGGCTTCAGCAACCACGTCACCGTCCACATGCCCAGCAGCGCCTGGAACGACACCACCGCCAGCGTCAGCACCGCGACGCGCCGCCAGCCACCGCCGCGCCAGAACAGCGTGCAGCCCAGCAGCAGCGCTTCGCCGGCCGCCGCCACGATGCTGGAGGGAACGTAATGCCGCGCCATGTAGAGCGGAATGCCGATCGCAATCAGCGCGATGCCGGCGATCACCAGCAGCAGGCGCCGGCGCACGCGCCAGCTCGCCGCGAGCGCAAGCGCCAGCACCAGCACGCCCAGGGTGCCGGCGAGGAAACGGTGCGTCTGCTCGCGCCAGGCCTTGTGCGTTTCGTAGGGCCGATCCGGAAACGCGGCATCGGCTTTGGCGATCGCATGCGGGCGCTGCGGCCAGGTGACGTGGCCGTAGCAGGTCGGCCAGTCCGGGCACGACAGGCCGGCGTTGGACAGCCGCACGAACGCACCGAACACGATCACACAGAACGCGAACGCGCAGGCAATCCAGGCAAGTGCACGCAAGGGCCGGCGCACGTTCATCGGATCACCTTTTGCATGTCTTTCTTGAGACCATCAGGATCGAAGCCTGCGGGATAATGCGTGAGGGCCACGCCGTCGGGCATGACGAGCACAGCGGCCACCGAATCGCGCCGGCCGGGACGCAGGTCGTCGAACGCGTGCGAAGAAGTCCCGCCGACGCTCCACGGTTGCATCAGCATGCGGGCCTGATCGCCCTGCGGCGGCGGACCCAGATACAGCAGGCGCAACTGGTCCGCATGCTGGTTCAACGTGATGCGCGCACGATGCATCATGTCCAGCGCGCGCATGCAGCGCTCCTCGCAGTCGGGTCCCGGCAGCGCCACCAGCGTCCAGTGGAATGCGCGATCGCGCCACGCAAACGGCTGCCCGCTCTGCAGGTGCACCGGCACGCTCGCCAGGTTGCGTTGCGGCAGGATCGGCAGGCCATAGCTCTTGGTGCCGGGCATCCAGCCCATCGCGACCAGCACGATGCCGACCAGCACCGGCGCCGCGAACAACGACAGCACCAGCAGGAATTTCAGGCGTTGGCGGCGAAGCGATGTCATTCTCTCCCACCCTTTGTTGCCTGCCGCTCGCGATGCATGATGAAAAAGATCACAAGCGCCGCCACGGCGAAGGAGAACCACTGCAGCGCGTAGGCGCGGTGGCGCGAGGGCGGCATCACGTCGGGCGTCCATTCGCGGACATACGGGCTGGCCGGGTTCGGATCCAGCAGCAGCACGCGCGGGTACAGCGCCTGATGCAGGTCGCCGGCGAGCGCGCGCAGGTCAATGAACGTCAGCAATTTGGGCCACGCGCTCTCGTGGGTCAAGGGATTGCCTCCCAGTTTCAGGCCCGGCGCCGGCGGCGGCGCGTACAGGCCGGTCAGCGTGACCTCGCCTTCGGGCAACGGCGGCAGGTCCGGCAATGCCTCCTGCGGGCCTTCCCGTGGCAGGAAGCCCTGGTTCACCAGCAACTCGCGGCCACCGTGGTCCGGAAGGAACGGCACGAACACGTTCACGCCAAGGCGACCCGCTTGAAGGCGGTCGTCGAGGATGTAGACGCGGTGCGCGGCATAGCGACCTTGTACGCGCACATGCGGATAGACCGCCTGCGGCGGCGCGTCGGCAACCTCGGCGAACGGCTGCACCGCCGCGTGCGCGGCCTGCGCGAAGCGCGCGAGCAAGGCTTCCTTCTCCTGCGCACGGCGCAGTTGCCAGACCCCGAGCGCAACGAATGCGGCGATGCCGGCAAGCGTCAGCAGAACGGCGAACAGCGAGGGGCGGCGGATGCGGATCACGGGACGCGCGCGTCGGGCCGGCTTGACGCCGCCGCTATAATTGCCGCGCCCATTCTGCCGGCCATCGCAATGAATCCCACGCTGTTCAAGGTCGTACTGGTAATCGTGTTCCTGGTGGTCGTGTACAACCTCGGACAGGCGCTGTACTTCATGATGACCGACCGCACCAGCGACGGCGGCAAGATGGCCTGGGCGCTGACCCGCCGCATCGCACTCTCCCTGTTGCTGATCGGACTGATCGCGCTGGGGATCTGGGCGGGGTGGCTGCACCCGCACGGCGTCGGCCAGTAAGCGGCTGCAGCTGTAATTCTCTCCGCAGTACCCAACTAAGCCTCAGCCTATGACCGCGCGGGCGAAGCGCTGACCAGGCATAGCCCGTGAGCAAAGCGGAGTTGACACTTAGTCAATGAGCATTTGCGAGCGGGCGTGCAACGACGTCAGCGCGAGCCTCCGCGCGGTCAGAGGACGTAGACGAACAGGAACAGGCACAGCCACACCACGTCCACGAAGTGCCAGTACCAGGCCACCGCCTCGAAGCCGAAGTGGTGTTCGCGGTTGAAGTGGCCACGCACGCAGCGCAGCCAGATGATCGTCAGCATGATGGTGCCGAGCGTCACGTGCAGGCCGTGGAAGCCGGTCAGCAGGAAGAACGTCGAGCCGTAGATGCCGCTGTGCAGGGTCAGGTTGAGGTTGGTGTAGGCCTCGTAGTACTCGTGGCCCTGCATGTAGAGGAAGCCTGCGCCCAGCATCACCGTCAGCGCGAGGAACAGCAGCAGGCGACCGCGGTGGTTGGCGCGCAGCGCGTGGTGGGCAATGGTGACCGTGACGCTCGAAGTCAGCAGCAGCAAGGTGTTGACCAGCGGGATGCCCCAGGGCGGCATCACGCCGAAGGGACCACCGACGTGGGCCGGACCGTTGGTCGGCCAGGCGGGCGCAAAGCCGCTCCACAGGAACTGGTTGGTCAGCGCGCCGCTGCCCTCGCCGCCCAGGATCGGGATGGTGAACATGCGCGTGTAGAACAGCGCGCCGAAGAACGCACCGAAGAACATCACCTCGGAGAAGATGAACCACATCATCCCCATGCGGAACGAAACGTCCACCTGGCTGTTGAACGTGCCGCGCAGGGATTCGTGGATCACCGATCCGAACCAGCCGATCATCATGCCGATGATGGTCAGCGCGCCGATCGCGATGATCACGTGGCCGGCGCCGACGTTGCCGTTGAGCCAGTTGGCCGCGCCGATCATGAACAGGAACAGCCCGATCGCGGCAATGATCGGCCAGCGGCTGCCGTGCGGGATGTAATAGGTGCCTTGTTGCGACATGTTCCGGTTCCCGTTCTTCGGTGGTCCAACGCGATCAGCGGATCGCACTCAGAGCTTCACGGCCTTCGGCCGCGCCCCTCAATAACAAAATTCCGCCCTGCGCATCAAATGTGATGCGTCAGCGCGAGCTGCTGCACGATGCTCAGCACGAACATCGCAATCGCGATGATGCCGAGGATCCATGCCGTTCGCCGCGCCATGCGCTGCTGCTTTGAATCGTTTTCAGTCTTTGAATTCATTTCCGCTTGCTGCATCGGAGCATGCTGTTGTTCGAAAGTGCGCACATGGATGTGCGCTTCTGGTGTCTGCAAAATCAAGCTCGTTCAACACGCCTCGTGACTTGACCGGAAGCGATCATGGACGATCGCACAAATTTGAAAGTGCGCGGCCATGGATGGCCGCTTCTGGTGTTTGCAGATTCAAGCTCGTTCGACATGCCTCAGGGTTTGTCGGGCAGCGATCATGGAGATCGCACAAATCAATGAAGCACGTCGCCGTGCGCCAACACGCTGTCGTCTATCACCGGCGGCGTGCTGAAGCTGTGGTGCGGCGGCGGCGAGGACAGCGTCCACTCCAGGCCACGCGCGCCTTCCCAGACCCTGGCCGGGGCGCGCTTCTTCGAGAAGAACGCGCAGTGGATCACCACGCCCACGAAGATCAGCTGCGAGGCGCCGAACAGGAAGCCGCCGATCGAGGAGACCATGTTGAAGTCCGCGAAGGCGACGTTGTAGTCGGGGATGCGGCGCGGCATGCCGGCCAGCCCCAGGAAGTGCTGCGGGAAGAACAGCACGTTCACCCAGATCGCGCTGTTCCAGAAATGCACCTTGCCCCAGAATTCGCTGTACATGTTGCCGGTCCACTTCGGCAGCCAGTAGTAGACCGAGCCGATGATCGCGAAGGCCGCGCCGGTCACCAGCACGTAGTGGAAGTGGGCGACGATGAAGTAGGTCTGGTTGTACTGGAAGTCGGCCGGCACCAGCGCCATCATCACGCCGGAGAAGCCGCCGATGGTGAACAGCACCACGAACGCGATCGCCCACAGCATCGGTGTCTCGAAGGTCATCGAGCCGCGCCACATCGTGGTGACCCAGTTGAACACCTTCACGCCGGTCGGCACCGCGATCAGCATGGTCGCGTACATGAAGAACAGCTCGCTGCCGATCGGCAGGCCCACCGTGAACATGTGGTGCGCCCACACGATGAACGACAGGAACGCGATGCAGGCGATCGCGTAAACCATCGCCTTGTAGCCGAAGATCGGCTTGCGCGCGAAGGTCGGGATGATTTCCGAGATCAGCCCGAACGCGGGCAGGATCATGATGTAGACCTCGGGGTGCCCGAAGAACCAGAACACGTGCTGGTACAGCACCGGGTCGCCGCCGCCGCCGACGTTGAAGAAGCTGGTGCCGAAGAACTTGTCGGTCAGCAGCATCGTCACCGCACCGGCCAGCACCGGCATCACCGCCAGCAGCAGGAACGCGGTGATCAGCCACGACCAGCAGAACAGCGGCATCTTCAGCAGGTCCATGCCCGGTGCGCGCATGTTGAGGATGGTCGCGATGATGTTGATCGCGCCCATGATCGAGCTGATGCCCATGAGGTGGATCGCGAAAATCATGAAGGCGATCGCGTCGCCGCCCTGCAGCACCAGCGGCGGATACATCGTCCAGCCCGCTGCCGGCGCGCCGCCGGGCATGAAGAACGTCGAGAGCAGCAGGCAGAACGCGAACGGCAGGATCCAGAACGACAGGTTGTTCATGCGCGGCAGCGCCATGTCCGGCGCGCCGATCATGATCGGCACCATCCAGTTCGCAAGGCCCACGAACGCCGGCATGATCGCGCCGAAGATCATCACCAGCGCGTGCATGGTGGTGAGTTCGTTGAAGAAGTACGGCTGCATCAACTGCATGCCGGGCTTGAACAACTCGGCGCGGATGCCCATCGCGAACGCGCCGCCGACGAAGAACATCGTCAGCGAGAAGATCAGGTAGAGGGTGCCGATGTCCTTGTGGTTGGTGGACATCACCCAGCGATGGAAGAAGCCTTCGGGCGCTTCGTGGTGGTGCTCGTCGTGCATCAGGGCTGCATCATGTGCCATGTTCAAACCTCGTCGCTCCGTTGAGCGTGTTTATTTGTGCGATCGTCCCTGATCGCCGAAGCCACCGACAACTGGACTATCCGCAAGTCCTTCGCTTCGCCTATCTCCAGAAGCAGCCATCCGTGGCTGCATGGTTGTTCCTGCAATCATCCATGATTGCGAAAATCAAAAAGTGGACATCCGTGTCCACGCTTTTAGATAGGGCGAGCACGCTCCGAATCAGTGTTGAGCAACGATTGGTGCGGCTGATGCGGCCTGCGCGGTGTGGGCGGCCTTGTCCAGCGCGGCCTTGGATTCCTGCGCGGCCAGCCAGGATTCGAACTGCGCCTTCGGCAGCACGTTCACCACGATCGGCATGAAGCCGTGGTCCTGGCCGCAGAGCACGTGGCACTGGCCGCGATAGATGCCGGGCTTGTCCACCTTCACCCACACGTCGTTGATGATGCCGGGGATCGCATCCTTCTTGATGCCGAACGGCGGGATCCAGAAGCCGTGGATCACGTCGCCGCCGGTCACCACGAAGCGCACCTTCAGGCCGGCCGGGATCACCAGCGGCTTGTCCACGTCCAGCAGGTAATCCTTGAAGCCGTGGTCGGACACGCTGCCGGGGTCCAGCCCGGAATCGAGCTGGCGGATGCGGTTGCTGTCGGCGGCCAGTTTGGACATGTAGCCGACCTTGTTGACCTGCTTGCCTTCGTACGATACGTAGTCGTAACGCCACTTCCACTGGTAGCCGGTGACCTTGATGGTCATGTCCGATGCGGTGGAGTCGTACATGTGGCGGACCATGATGGTGGCCGGCGTCGCCAGGCCGACCAGGATCAAGACAGGGATCAGGGTCCAGAAGAATTCCAGCTTGGTGTTGTGGCTCCAGGTTTCGGCCACCGCACCGCGCGATTTGCGGAAGCGGAACATCGCGATGATCATCGCGCCGAACACCACCACGCCGATCGCCACGCAAACCCAGAACGCCGCCATGTGCAGCGTGTAGATCGCGTGCGACTCGTCGGTCACGCCGGGCGTGAGGTTCATCTGCCAGGGCACCGGGTTCGCCAGCACGGCCGTGGATGCCAGCAATGCGCCGAATGTCGCGGCGGCGCGCAGGATGTTGCTCGGTCTCATCAGATTCATACCCCGTGGCCTTTTGCGACCTTCCCGATCGCGCAGATCGAACAGCCGCCGTCCATGGCCGCACCGTTTCGAGTTTTTGCGATCATCCCTGATCGCAAGGTCAAAAAGCAGACATCCATGTCTGCACTTCTCGTCTCTTTGCGATCATCCCTGATCGCCAGGATCAAACAGCGGCCATCCATGGCCGCACCATTCACATTTTCCTGCCGGTCAACACCGCCAGGGCGGATTGAAGCTCCCTGGACAACTCCAGGCGTTCCTCGTCGCCGAGGAAAGCGCCGACTTCGCGCTCGCGCCCGTAGGCTGCGAGCAGGACATGCCGATGCCCTCCCCAGTCGCGCAGGCGCACCCGCACCCAGGCCGACGGAAACGCCACCGCGCCGTCGCGCGGCGGAACCACTTCGATGCGCAGGCTGTGCGCATCCAGCGTGATCCGTTCGCGCCGCTCGCCGGCCTGCCAAGCGACCCACAACCCAGCCACCACGCACGGAGCCTCCAGCAGCGCGAACAGCGGCGCAAATACGTTGCCCTGCCACGCGGCCATCAGCGCCACCGCCGCACCCGCCAGCACCAGGACGCCGCTGCATCTGCGCAGCGCGCCGCGACTCAACGCCCGGTTGGGGGCGAGCAGCAACGTCACCTGCCCCGCATCGGCGGCATCCGGCACACGCATGATCATGGAGTTCCTTTCCACGGCGCCGTACAACCGCACAATCATAAAGCCGTGTTGCCGCCGCGGGCAAGAAATGCTTGCCGTCGAGCGATGCGTCGGGTTTTCCCGCGACGGGCACGCCCATGCGGACGCTCCGCGCAAGCGCGCACGGGATGCCTATCGGCATCTCGCGAAAACACAGGCCGACGATCTACAATTCGCGCTTTGCCCTTTCGCCTTCGCGGTCCTTTCGATGGCCGACATCCTTTTACCCGAACTGCCCGTCTCGGCCGATCCGCTGCGCGCGCGCATCACCGCCGCGTGGAGCATGGACGAAACGCAGGCGGTTTCCGCGCTGCTCGACCAGGCTGAATTGCCGGGTGCGCAAAGCGAGCTGGTGCTGGCGCAGGCCGCGGAACTGGTCGCGCGCGTGCGCGCCAAGGCGGCCGACCAGAGCGCGGTGGAATCCTTCATGCGCCAGTACGATCTTTCCTCCGAGGAAGGCGTGCTGCTGATGTGCGTGGCCGAGGCGTTGCTGCGCATCCCCGACCGGCTGACCGCCGACAAGCTGATCCGCGACAAGCTGGGCGAGGCGGACTGGAAGAAGCATCTCGGCAGCAGCGATTCGCTGTTCGTCAACGCCTCGACCTGGGGCCTGATGCTGACCGGGCGGCTGGTGAACCTCGCCGATGCCACGCGGCGCGATGCCGCCGGCGCGTTCAAGCGCCTGATCGCGCGCGCGGGCGAACCGGTGATCCGGCTGGCCGTGCGCCGCGCGATGCGCATCATGGGTCACCAGTTCGTGATGGGCCGCTCGATAGAGGAAGCGCTGGATCGTTCGGCCAAGAACGGCAACGCCGCCTACCGCTATTCCTACGACATGCTGGGCGAGGCCGCGCTGACCGCGCCGGATGCGCAGCGCTATTTCAAGGCCTACGCCGATGCGATCGTCGCACTCGGCAAGCGTGGTCCGTGGGCGGATGTGCGCGAGGCGCCATCCATCTCGGTCAAGCTTTCCGCGCTGCATCCGCGCTATGAAGTCGCCAAGCGCGAGCGCGCGCACGTCGAACTCACCGACGCGCTGCTGCAACTGGCGCAACTGGCGAAACAGCATGGCATCGGCATGACCGTGGATGCCGAGGAAGCCGATCGTCTTGAATTGTCACTGGACATCGTCGGCGCGGTGTTCGCGGCGAAATCGCTGGAAGGCTGGAACGGCTTCGGCCTCGCGGTACAGGCCTACCAGAAGCGTGCGCCATTCGTGATTGACTGGCTCGCGCAGACCGCGAAAGCGGCCAACCGTCGCTGGTGCGTGCGGCTGGTGAAGGGTGCGTACTGGGATTCGGAAATCAAGCGCGCACAGGAGCTGGGGCTTTCCGGATATCCGGTGTTCACGCGCAAGCCCAACACGGACGTGTCCTATCTCGCTTGCGCGAAGAAGCTGCTGGATGCTGGCAGCGAGTGGATCTATCCGCAATTTGCCACCCACAACGCGCACACGATCAGTGCGATCCACCACATCGCGAACGGACGTCCATTCGAATACCAGCGCCTGCACGGGATGGGCGCGGACCTGTATTCGGAGGTGATCGGCGCCGACCGCTGGAACGTGCCTTGTCGCGTGTACGCGCCGGTCGGCAGCCACGAGGACTTGCTGCCTTACCTGGTGCGGCGCCTGCTGGAGAACGGCGCCAACACCTCGTTCGTCAATCGTGTTATTGACGAAGCCGTGCCGGTGCGCGACCTGGTCGCCGACCCGGTGCAGATCGTGCGCGCCTTCGGCGCCGCGCATGGCGGGCGCTACGAACACCCGCGCATCCCCCTGCCGGTCAATCTCTACGGTTCACTGCGGAAGAATTCCATGGGCGTCAACCTTGCCAACGACGACGAGCTGAAAGCGCTCGCCGAAACCGTCAACGCGCCGCACGCGCCGTGGTCCGCGGCTCCGCTGGTACCCGGCGCGAACTCGAACGAGCCCGAGCGCGACGTCACCAATCCGGCCGACCGTCGTGTGGTGGTGGGCAGGAGCCGCAATGCCGATGCCGCGACCATCGAGCGCGCACTTGCCAATGCGGTGGCCGCGCAGGAAGGCTGGGACACGCTGCCGGCCGCCAGTCGCGCGGTGATCCTGGAGCGCGCAGCCGATCTCCTCGAACAGCGCCGCGGCGCGTTCGTCGCGCTATGCGTGCGCGAGGCGGGCAAAACGATTCCCGCCGCGATTTCCGAAGTGCGCGAAGCGGCCGACATGTGCCGTTACTACGCCGCGATGGCGCGCAAGCTGTTCGGCGAACCGCAGGAATTGCCCGGCCCGACCGGGGAAAGCAACCGCCTGTACCTGCGCGGGCGCGGCGTGTTCGTGTGCATCTCGCCGTGGAATTTCCCGCTGGCGATTTTCACCGGCCAGATCGCGGCGGGTCTTGCCGCGGGCAACTCGGTGATCGCCAAGCCTGCGGACCAGACCACCCTGGTCGGCCACGCGATGGTGAAGCTGCTGCACGAGGCCGGCGTGCCGGAGATGGTGCTGCAGTTCGTGCCATGCAAAGGCTCGGTGCTCGGCAACACGCTGCTGACCCGGCCGGAAATCGCCGGCGTGTGCTTCACCGGTTCGACCGAGACCGCCTGGACGATCAACCGCACGCTGGCCGCGCGCAAGGCGCCGATCGCGGCGCTGATCGCCGAGACCGGCGGCCAGAATGCGCTGATCGCCGATTCCTCCGCGCTGCCGGAGCAACTGGTCAAGGATGTGATGGCGAGCGCGTTCGATTCCGCGGGCCAACGGTGTTCCGCCGCGCGCGTGCTGTTCGTGCAGGAAGACATCGCCGACAAGGTGATCGCGATGCTGTCCGGCGCGATGGACGAACTGACCGTCGGCGACCCGGCGCTGCTGTCCACCGACGTCGGTCCGGTGATTGACGTGCCCTCGTGCAGCGTGCTCAACGAACATGCCGAGCGCATGGGCCGCGAAGCGAAGCTGATCAACCAGGCGAAGCTCGCGCCGGGCAGCGAGCACGGCACCTTCTTCGTGCCGCGCGCCTACGAGATTCCCTCGATCAGCGTGCTGACCCAGGAAGTGTTCGGTCCGGCGCTGCATGTGGTGCGCTGGAAGGCGAGCGAACTCGATCAAGTCATTGACGCGATCAACGCGACCGGCTTCGGGCTGACGCTCGGCATCCACAGCCGCATTGACGAAACCATCGAGCACATCACCCGCCGCGCGCGCGTCGGCAACACTTACGTCAACCGCAACCAGATCGGTGCGGTGGTTGGCGTTCAGCCGTTCGGCGGCGAAAACCTTTCCGGCACCGGCCCCAAGGCCGGCGGCCCGCACTACCTGCTGCGCTTCGCCACCGAACGCACGGTGACGATCAACACCACGGCCGCGGGCGGCAACGCCAGCCTGCTGACCATGGCCGAGTAGGGCGCTTGCGCCGGCGACAAGGCCGGCCCCCGGCATCGCCGCTGAGCCCAGCCCTGCCGTGCAAATCGCCCGGCCGGAAGTATGGCTTTTGCACAATGCCCGAAATGGCGCCAAGGATTTGGCGGCAAGCACCTGATTCTATTGAACAGGCCATCCGTTGGAGCTTGGCATCCCGCTTGCGTCACTCTCCACGCGCAGGGACGCGCCGCGTGCGGTTGGTGCGCGCCTGAATCAGGGATGAGGTTCTCCGCCTCGGCGCTCGCGTCGAACCGGAGGCGGACGCGGCGGGAAGCTCGTTCGTATTCAGGGGCCGGGCTCGCAAGGAATCCACGGACGAATGCGGCGGCAGGGATGCCCCGGCTCCTTTTTCGATCCCCTGAAAAGAAAGCCGGCCAGGATGGCCGGCTTTCTTTTTGCGATCTCCATGATCCGGTGTGTCGGACGCCCCGTCCGTGCAGCCGAAGCGCGCCCTGGTCGAGGGCGCGCCAGCCCCGGTTCAGAAGCGGAACGTGCCCGACACGCTGAGCAGGTTGCCGCTGTTGTCGAAGCTGCCGACAAGGTGGTCGCCGGTGGCGGACATGTTGTTCACGTCGCCGTTGTCCACGAACAGGTGCGCGTAGCCGACATTGAACTCGACGTTCTGGCTCGGCGCATAACCCACGCCGAATGCAAGCCAGCGGCGCATGCCGTCCGGAATGCGCGGGGTGCGGGTTTCGTCGCGGGTCGGCGTCTGGTCAATGGCCACGCCGCCGCGCAGCGTCCACTGCTCGTTGAGCTTGTAGTCCATGCCGAGCGAGCCGAAGAAGGTGTTCCGCCAGTTTTCGGGTTCCACGGAAGAGGTTCCATTGTCGAACCTGATCGCCAGTTGCTGGAACGAATCCCACTTGGTCCAGCCAAGATTGGCGCCCCAGCTCACCGGCCCATTGCCGACATGCCAGTAGGTGAAGGTGGCAGAGGCCGGCGTGGCGAAGTCGCCGCTGGCGCCGCCATTGGCGAATACCGCCCCGAGGCCCAGCGTCTGCGCCACCGGCGGAAGCTGGAAGGTGGCCGTGCCGCTGATCGTGTGGTTGATCTTGGCGTGGTAGGACAGGCCGATGCGGTCCTGCTCGGTGGGCTTGAACTCCGCGCCGAGCGCCCAGCCGTAGCTCCAGTCGTCGCCCTGCACGCGGGCGGTGCCGTCGGCCGATTGCGGCAGCACGCTCACGCTCGCCGGACAGGTGGCGGGATCGCCGCCCAGCGCGATGCACTGCTGGATCTGCGCACCGGCGATGACCGCGCCGAAATCCACCGCGTTGCTGAGGTCAACCTTGGTCTTCTGCGCGATCAGCGACAGGCCCAACGCGACCTGGGGATTGACCTGCCACGAAATCGAACCGGTGATATCCATCGAAGTCACCTTCGACTTCAACGCCTGGTAACGGCCCATCCAGCCGCTGTCGTACTGGGTCTTGAGGCCATAAGGTGCGGTGAACGCGAAGCCGATGCGCCAGGCGTCGTTGATCGGCGCCGAGAAATACATCGCCGGCACCGGAGTCACGTCGCCGCCGTTGCCGCCATTGCCCCCGCTGAGCGGAAAGCCGAACGCGTCGGTGCCGCTGCCGTGGAACTGGGTGTTGACGTCAATGGCAGTGATATCCGCCTGGAAGGCGGTGCCCTGCAAATCCGCCATCGCCGCCGGGTTGTTGACCACCACCGAGACGTCGTCGCCGGCGGTATCCACGCCGGCGAAGGCGCGACCGAGCGCCTTGGCGCTGTTTTCCTTGATCTGGAAACCGGCGGCCGAGGCATCCGTGCTGACCAGCGCGCCGGCCACTGCAACCGTCAGGGCCGCGAGGACCAGGCCACGCGCGCGCCGCCGGAACATCGAAGTCGTACTCATGAAACGTTCTCCCTCAGGTTGAGACGCGCGCGAAGGCGCCGGATGGCGCTATTCATACGCTTGTTTGAACTCCCGGGCGCCACTGTGAACGGATCGCGACGAGGAATCAAGAGCCTGAAGAAAGCGCCGTCGCGGCGCATTGACCCCGGTCAAGGGCCCCCGATCGCGCAACGGGCCCGCCGGCGCGCATTCGATTTCCGGGCGACCGCGGGCCGCCGCAATTAACGCCGCGTTACCGTTTGCGCGCGTGAGCCTTGCGTATACTGCGGCGCTTCCGCCGTTGCGAGTTTCCGTTCAATGCCAAGCTCCAAGCCGCGCCGACGGCCGCCGCTGCTGCTTTCCCTGCCCTGCTTCCTGCCCGCCCTGGCGGCGGTCGCACTGGCCGCCTTCGGTGCGCGCACCCTCGCCCTGCTGCCGTTGCTGCTGGCCAATACCCTGTGCATGGCGGCGATGTGCCATGCGATCGGCTTCGACCCGGAGACCTCCTTCCTGCGCACCGTCCTGCTGCGCGGCGCGACGCACCTGATCCTGTTCTCGTTCTACACCGCGGTGGTGTTCGTGCTCGTGGCGTGGCCGCTGCTGGCGTTGTCGCAGGCGCCTTCGCTGGTTGCGACCCTGGCATTGTGCGCGGCGCTGGTCGCGGCGCTCGCACTGCTGTGGCGACTGTGGCCCGCGTTCGGCCTGGTGTTCGTATGGGACGACGCCTTTCCCCAAGGCGAAGAGCGCTCATGGATTTCCACCGCGCTGACCCGCAGTGTCGCCTTCGCCACGCACCTCACGGGCGAGCAGGACCATTTTTTCAGCCATTTCCTGCCCGCCGCGCTCGCCTATCTTGCGCTCGCATTCGGCGCGCTCGCGCTGGCCGGCGTGGGTTCGGTGATGCCCGACGAGTTGCGCACCGCGGCGCTGTTCCTGTACGCGATCGTGCTGCTGCCCTTGTGCACGCTGATTGCCGCCAACCGCACGCTGCGCATCCTGCTCTGCGGAAGTCGCGACAGGCCCCGTGGCGGCGAGGAACCGCCGCGAGCCGAATCCGGCGATACCCCGCTCGCGCCCGCTGCGGATCCGGACACCGCATCGCACGCCAACCCGTCGCAGCTTCCGCAGGCCGCGTTGAACCAGGGATTGCTGGACAGCTCGCGCGCGGGGGAAGTGGACCGCGCGCTGCAATGGCTGGAAGCGGGCGCCGATCCGGATGCGCTGCCCGCAGCCGGCGCGCGCGACCAGCGCAGCGCGCTGGTGCTCGCGGCGCTGCTGCCCGACACCCGACTGCTGCGCGCATTGATTGCGCGCGGCGCCCAGGTCAACCGCGCGCACGCCGACGTCACCGCGCTGCTCGCCGCCACGCGGGACAGCTATCACGGGCGCGCCGAAGCGGTCATGACCCTGCTCGCCAACGGCGCCGATCCGCGGCTGTGCGATCGCGACGGCAACACGCCGCTGCACCACGCGGCGCTCGCCGCCGAGCCTTCGATCGCGGCGATTCTGATTGACGCGCAGGCACCGCTGGACGCGCTCAATCGCAACCGTCACTCGCCGCTCGGTTCGGCCGCCGGCGCGGGCAACTGGAGCCTGCTGAAATTCCTGCTGGAGCACGGCGCGAAGTGCGAGCCGGCGCAGGGCGAGCCCGCGCTGCTGGCCGCGGCGGCGGTGGCCGACGACGATCCGCAGGGCGTGCAGATCCTGCTCAAGCACAAGGCGCGCGTGGACGCGGTGGACAGCCTGGGCCGCAGCGCGCTGATGAGTGCGGCGCTGGAAGGCCACCCCGGCATTGCGCGAACGCTGCTGGAAGCGGGCGCAAACCCGAACCTCGCCGACCGCCACGGCACGACCGCGCTGATGGAAGCCGCCCGCGCGGGCGCATGCGAAGTGCTGGAAGCGCTGCTCGCCGCCCAGCCGGACGTGCACGCGCGCGATGCGCACGGTCGCGACGCACTGCTGCTGGCCTGCCAGTCGCCACGCGCCAACGCACGCTGCATACAGGCGCTGCTCGCCGCCGGCGCCGATCCGCATGCCCGCAGTGCCGATGGCCGCAATGCGCTGGAACACGCGGCCAACGCGGGCCGCTGGGACCTGGTCGCGCTGCTCGACCCGAGCAAGCCGCTGCCGTCTTCGCACGCCGTTGCGGCGCAGCCAGAGCCGGGCGCCGACACGCCCGCGCACCTGCTCGATGCGTTGCGCTTCGGGCATTGGGCGGTGGTGGCCGGCTTTGCCGAGCGCGCACGCGCCTGGCCGGTCGCGGAACTTGCCGCGTTGTACCTGGAACTGTCGGAAGCCGAGCACGCGGGCGCACGCCAGTGGTTGCTGGAACACGGGCTGGGCGCGGAACCGACACTCGACGACGGGGTGCGCCTGTTCGATGCGCTGATCGAGCGCCTGCCCGAATCGCAGGATGCCCTGCGCCAGTTGCTCGAGGCCGGTGCGAGCTGCAGCGGCGCCGGCCTGTACGCCCGCACGCTTGCGAAACTGGTGGATGCGCCGCAGGCGGCGCCGTTCGCGCTGGACCTGCTCGCGCGCGGCGCGGATGCCTTCGGCGCCGATCCGGGCCACCGCACGCCGCTGCACTACGCCGCCTGCGCGGCCCTGGCTCCGGTGCTGGACGCACTGCTCGAGCGCGGGGCCGACCCCAACGTACGCGATCGCGACGGCGCCACGCCCCTGCACATTGCGCTGAATGCCGATCGCGCGGCGGCGTTGCCGCTGGTGCGTGCGCTGGTCGCTCACGGCGCCGATCCGGAGTGCCCGGCTGCCAATGGCGAAACGCCGCTGGGCCTGGCGCTGGCGCGCGGCGATGCCACGCTGGAACACTGGTTGCGCTGGGGCGCATGGCCGCTGCCGCAGCGCCCGCTGCGCGCAAGCGACCTGCCACTGGCTGCCTCCTGTGGCGATGCGGATGCGGTTTCGAAATTGCTGGAGCTGGGCTTCCCGATCAACACGCGCGACGAGCGCGGCGCGAGCGCGCTGCTGCGCGCCTGCGGCGCAGGCCACGTTGATGCCGCGCAGCGACTGCTGCAGGCGCGTGCCGACGCGATGCTGGCCGCCGAATCGGGCGCGACGCCGCTGTCTGCCGCGGTCAGCGCCCGCCGCGTCGAAGTGGTGAAGCTGCTGCTTGAGCACGGCGCCAGGGCCGACCAGCGACTGCCGGGCAATGCGACCGCGCTGATGGTCGCCGCGGCATTGGGCTTTCCGGAGATCGTCGAGGCGCTGCTCGAACGCGGCGCCGATCCTGCGCTCACCGACGAGCATGGCCGCACCGCGCTGCATGCCGCCGCGCGGTTCTGTTTCGACAGCCGCGACAGCCTGCGCTGCCGTCGGCTGCTGGACGCGCTGCTGCGCACCTGCGGCAAGGATCCGGCACGCGTGGATGCCGCCGACGCGCAGGGCGCCACGCCGTTGCTGTTGCTGCTCGGTGCGCAGGCCAAGCCGGACGCGGTAGCCGACGGCACCCATCTCGCCGCGCTGCTGCCGGCGCTGCTGGACGCCGGCGCCAACCCGGACCGCGCCGATGCGCGCGGTGTCGGTGCCTTGCACGCCTGCGCAATGCACGCGCTGTTCGCGCCGGCGCGCGCGCTGCTCGCTCGCGGCGCCAACCGCGAAGGCACCGACGGCTTCGGGCGCACGCCTTCTGACGTCGCGCGCCTGCTCGGCCTGGTGGACCTCGCGATGGAACTCGCGCCGCGGGCGATGCCGGGCGTCAGTCGCGTGCTGCGCCAGCCCGCGTCGTCGGCGGAGTGATCTCGACGACATTCGAGGCGATATCGGCCTCGAACAGCCGCTCCAGCTCCGCGTAAGCTTCCTTCGAACTCTGCACCATCGCCGCGTCGTCGTCGTAGACGAGGTGCTGGTCGCGCAGCAGTTGCTCGTCGTAGCGGCGGAACGTTTCCACCCGCGAGCGCGCCGCTTCCGGCGCGAGCCCCAGCGCCTCCAGCGTCAGTTGCGCCATCTTCAGGCTGGAATGGAAGGTCTCGCGCACCACCACCTCGGGCGAGGTGAGGTCCATCAGCCGGAATGCATGCTGGCGGTTGCGCGCGCGCGCGATGATCTTGAGATGCGGATACAGGCGCCGCACGATGCGCGCGGTGCGCACGTTGGTCTCCGGATCGTCGGTGGCGAGCACGAATACTTCGGCCTTGTCGGCCTGCGCGGCGCGCAGCAGTTCCATGCGTGAAGGATCGCCGAAGTAGATTTCGGTGCCGCCGAAGCGCCGCGACAGGTCCACCTGCTCGACGGAGGATTCCAGCGCGGTGAAGCGGATGTGGTGCGCGCGCAGCAGGCGCGCCACGATCTGGCCCACGCGACCGAACCCGGCGATGATCACGCGCGGCGCATCGCCTTCGATCGCGTCGAATTCGCGCTTCGGCCCCTGCGCGGCCGGCAGCCGCGCGCCCGCCAGCACCAGCAGCGGCACCGCGGCCATGCTGAGCGTGATGACCAGCACCAGCAGGCGGTGCTGGTCGGCATCGAGCAGGCCGCGTTCGGCGGCCAGCTTGAAGACGACGAAGGCGAATTCGCCGCCCCCGGCCAGCAGCACGGCCATCCGGACCGACCCCGGGTAATCCAGCCCGGCGAGGCGCGCGATCGCTGCCAGCAGTGGCGCCTTGCAGGCGAGCAGCAGCGCGACCAGCCCGCACACGATCCATGGATGCGCGACCAGCAGGTGCAGGTCCACGCCCATTCCGACCGCGATGAAGAACAGGCCGAGAAGCAATCCTTCGAACGGCTGGATGTGTGATTCGAGCTCGTGCCGGTACTCGGAATCGGCCAGCAGCACGCCGGCGAGGAACGTGCCGAGTGCCATCGAAATGCCGGCAAGTTGCATCAGGTACGCGGTTCCGATCACCACCAGCAATGCCGTCGCGGTGGACACCTCGACCAGCCGCGTCTTCGCCACCGCGCGGAACAGCGGCCGCAAGGCAAAACGGCCGCCGATCACCACCACCGCGATGACCCCGATCACGCGCAACGCGCCCAGCCACCACGGCTGCCCGGCATGGGTGGCGACCTGCACGCCCAGCAACGGAATGGCGGCGATCAGCGGGATCGCGGCCAGATCCTGGAACAGCAGGACGGCGAACGCGAGCCGGCCATGCGCGCTCGGCAGCTCCTTGCGTTCGGCCAGCGTCTGCAATCCGAAGGCGGTCGAGGACAGCGCGAGCCCGAGCCCGATCACGCTGGCGCTGGCCCGGCCCATGCCGAAACCGAAGTGGGCGATCGCGCCCAGGGCCGCGGCACAGGCGACCACCTGCGCGGCGCCGGCGCCGAATACCGAACGGCGCATCACCCACAACCGCTGCGGCGAGAGCTCGAGTCCGATCACGAACAGCAGCAATGCCACGCCCAGCTCGGAGATGCCGGCGATCGCGCCCGGGTTGCGCACCCATTGCAGTCCGAACGGACCGATCGCCACGCCGGCCGCCAGGTACCCGAGCACCGATCCGAGTTTCAGCCGCCGCGCCAGCGGCACGGCAATCACCACTGCAAGCAGGAAGACGACGGCCGATTGCAGGAAGGCGTGATCTTGCACGCGAAGCGACTCGTGACGAACGGGGGGATTATGGCAGGCGCGTGTGACAGCATGGGGGCGTCGCGTGAACAAAAAAACCGCCCACAAAAAAAGGAGGGGCGTTTCCGCCCCTCCCGATGGCCGTCCCGCGCCGCTGTGGCGGCACGCTTTCCTGCATGCCCGGCAAGAACTCGCGCGTTGTCCCGGACGCACGCGCCTGCCGCAGTCCCTTGCCACCCCCTGTTCCGTCCGGCCGAAATTCCGCCTGAGGAATGGGTTTCATGGTAGGCCCGATGCAGGCGCTGGCAAGAGCCGAATCGTCTCGCAGTTGCGACAGTTCGTCGCCGGGCCCGATTGAGCGCCGTCGCCAGATGTGTATGCTTGAACTGGATTCAGCCAAGGCCACGGGAAGGGGATCGTGCGATCGAGTCGAGGTGAAAGCGCGCCGGCCGTCCAGGCGGAATCCTCCATTTCGCGCGCCGAACACGATCCCGGCATACCGGTCAACTCGCTTACCAGTTACGACCTGGGTGCGTTCCGCGTCATGCGCTCGCTGGTGGACGCCAGCGATCCCTCCGGAACCGCGGCGTTCATCCCCTGGGACTGGGCCGATCAGGCCGGGTACCTTTCCGTGCGCCTCATCCTGCAGGGCACCCAGCGCGTGGACTTCGGCCACCGCGCGATCGAACTTGCCGAAGGCGACCTGTGCGTATGCGAGCCGGGGCATCCGCTGTCCAGCGAAGTCAGCCGTTGCGAGATCCTGACCGTCGCGCTGGAGCACGACCGCCTCGACAACCCCAAAGGTTCGCTGCACGGCCGCGTGCTGCGCGGCGATCATCCGCTTGGCCAACTGCTCGGCGGGCACCTGCACCGGCTGCTGCTGACCTTGCCCGGCCTGAGGCTCGCCAATGTGGGCTCGACGGTGCACATCACCCTGTCGCTGCTGTACACCTGCCTCGGCCTGCAATGCCAGGCGCTGGAGACCGCGGGCGGCGATCCGCTGCGCGCGCGCATCATCGCGTTCGTCGAATCGCACGTGCATGCGCCGGAGCTGAGTTCGCAATTGCTGCAGCAGGCCTTCCATGTCTCGCGCGCGCGGCTGTACCGGATCCTGCAGGCGGACGGCGGTGTCGCGCGCGTGATCGCGCGTGCGCGCACCGATGCGGCGTTCCGCGACATCCGCAATCGCCCCGACCAGCCGCTGCTGAAAGTGGCCGAGCGCTGGGGCTTCAGCAATGTGCGCCAGTTCCAGCGTGCGTTCCGCGCGCGTTTCGGGTTTTCGCCCGCAACCCTGCGGCAACCGCAGTGGCGCACGCGTGCCGACGCGCCGGGTCAGGCCTTGCCCGCGAGCACGCGCGCAGCGTCCAGGGCGAAGTAGGTCAGGATCGCATCCGCGCCCGCGCGCTTGATGCAGGTCAGGGCCTCCAGCATGCAGGCGCGCTCGTCCAGCCAGCCGTTTGCCGATGCCGCTTTCAGCATCGCGTATTCGCCGCTGACCTGGTACACGAAGGTCGGCGCGCCGAAGCGATCCTTGACCCGTCGCACGATATCCAGATAGGGGAGGCCCGGTTTCACCATCACCGCATCGGCGCCTTCGGCGAGATCCAGTTCCACCTCGCGCAATGCCTCGTCGGAGTTGGCGACGTCCATCTGGTAGGTGTGCTTGGAGCCCTTGCCGAGCGTGGCGGCCGAACCGACCGCATCGCGGAACGGCCCGTAGAAGCTCGATGCGTATTTCGCGGCGTAGGCGATGATGCGGGTGTGGATCAGGCCGGCGCCTTCCAGTGCCGTACGGATCGCGCCGATGCGACCGTCCATCATGTCGGAGGGTGCGACGAAATCCGCGCCGGCCCGCGCCTGCGACAGCGCCTGCCGGGTCAGTGCTTCGACGGTTTCGTCGTTCATCACGTAGCCGGAGTCGTCTATCAGCCCGTCCTGGCCGTGGGTCGTGAACGGATCCAGCGCCACGTCCGCGATCACGCCGAGATCCGGGAAGCGCTGCTTCAGGGCGCGAATCGCCCGCTGCACCAGGCCTTGGTCGTTCCAGGCTTCGTGCGCGTCGGCGGTCTTGACCGAAACGTCCAGCGCGGGGAACAGCGCCAGGGCCGGTACTTCCAGGCCCGCGGCTTCTTCGGCCACGCGCAACAAAGCCTCGACCGAAAGCCGCTGCACGCCCGGCATGGAGGGCACGTCCGCGCGCGCGTCGCCGGAACCTTCGTGAACGAACACCGGCAGGATCAGGTCCGCGGGCGTCAGAACGGTTTCGCGCATCAGCGCGCGCGAGAACGCATCGCGGCGCATGCGACGCATGCGGGTGGCGGGAAAACCCATGGCTTGCTGTCCGGAAAGTGAGCGGTCGGTCATTTTATCGCCCCCGCCCCCCATCCGGGCTGCAAGCTGAGACGCCGTCCACGGTTCGGTGTGGCCAGGCACATATGATGCTGGGGTGAAGGACAGGTGGTGCAGGCTTTCACGTTCACCCCGCCTGCACCGGGATTTGACTCTGCCAAAGGATTCAGGCCAGGTTGCTTGCCGTTAAATTAGGATTAAGGCACTATCCGATCCGAACGCTGCGCCACCTTTCGCAGTCGCGTTGCAAAAGAAACCACCAAGATACGGATTTTCAAAGATTATGTTCTCGACGCTCACCCTGCTCAGCTTGCTTGCCGTAGTCGGATTGCTGGCAGCGGTGTGCGTCAAGCGGATTCCGGAAGGCCAGGTCTACACGCTGCGCCGCCTCGGCAAGCCCACCCGCACCTTGACCCCCGGCATGCACGTGGTGGTGCCGCTGATCGAGCGCATCGCCCACAAGATCAGCATTTCCGGCTACACCCTCGCAATCGAGGAACGCGTGCAGGTGGAAGGCCATCCGCAGGCCGAAACCCTGCGCGGCCGGGTGTGGTGGCAGGTGCTCGACCCGGAGCGCGCCGAGTCCGTGATTGATCGTGCCGACGACATGATCCGCACGCGCGTGATCGGCGCCTTGCCGGAAGTGGCGACCGGCACCGGCAACGATCTGCGCGCGCGCAACCTGTACCTCAAGCAGGCGCTGAACAGCAGCCTGCGCGAGCGTGGCGTACTGGTGACCCGGGTGGAGCTGGACCTGGCCGCCTGATCGAGCTGCGCACGTGACATGATGAAAGCCCGCCGATTGCGGGCTTTCGTTTTTTGGGGCCGTAGCCTTGACCGATTCCCACGAATCCTTGCGCGAGCAGCTCGAGCGCGGTCTTCATGCGCTGCGGCTGGAACTGCCAGCCGGCGCGCGCGCAAGCCTGCTCGACTACCTCGACCTGCTGGTCCGCTGGAACAAGGCCTACAACCTCACCGCGGTGCGCGACCCGGCCGAGATGGTGACGCGCCATCTGCTGGACTCGCTGGCCGTGCTGCCGTTCGTGCGGGGCCAGACCCTGGCCGACCTCGGCAGCGGCGCCGGCCTGCCGGGGATTCCGCTCGCGATCGCCCGGCCCGGGCTGAAAGTGACGCTGGTGGACAGCAACGGCAAGAAGGCGCGTTTCCTGCGCGAGGCCGCACGCGCGCTGCCGCTGCCGAACGTGAAGGTGGAGCAGGTGCGGGTCGAGGATCTGCAAGGCCGGTTCGACTGCATCACCGCGCGCGCCTTCGCCAGCCTCGCCGACATGCTGGCCCGGGGTGGGCACGCGCTGGCGCCGGAGGGCGTGTGGCTGGCGATGAAGGGCCAGATCGAATCCGCCGAGCTGGCGCAGGTGCCGGCCGGTTTCAAAGTGGAAGCCGTCCACGCGCTGGACGTCCCCGGGCTGGATGCGCAGCGGCATCTTGTGGAAATCCGCCGGGCGTGAATCGCGGTGCGATGCTAATCTCCGCGTTCCGCTGTCCAGAGGTTCAGGGGAACCGTTGCATCCCATGACGCGCATCATCGCCATCGCCAACCAGAAAGGCGGGGTCGGCAAGACCACCACCGCGGTGAATCTCGCCGCCGCGCTTTCCGAAACCAAGCGCAAGATCCTGCTGGTGGACCTGGATCCGCAGGGCAATGCCACGATGGCCTCGGGCATAGACAAGCGCGACGTGCACCCCACCGGCTGCGAGGTGCTGCTGGAGGAGGCGAGCATCGAATCGGCGATCGTGCCCACCGAGGCCGGCTACGACCTGCTGCCGGGCGGGCGCGATCTCACCGCCGCGGAACTGAAGCTGATGGACGCGATCGCACGCGAGTCGCGCCTGAAGGAACAGCTCGCCAAGCTGGGCGACCGCTACCACACCATCCTGATTGACTGCCCGCCGTCGCTGCACCTGCTGACCTTGAACGCGCTGGCCGCCGCGCACAGCGTGCTGATCCCGGTGCAGTGCGAATACTTCGCGCTGGAGGGCCTGACCTCGCTGCTCGACACGGTGAAGGCCGTGCGCGCGCGGCTCAATCCGCGACTGGAAGTGGAGGGCCTGCTGCGCACCATGTTCGACGTGCGCAACAACCTCGGCAACGATGTCTCCGCGCAGCTCACGAAGCATTTCGGCGACAAGGTGCTGCGCTCGATCATCCCGCGCAACGTGCGCCTGGCCGAAGCGCCCAGCCATGGCAAGCCGATCAACCTTTACGACCGCGAGTCGCGCGGTGCGATCGCTTACCTGGGCCTTGCCGGCGAAATGATCCGCCGCGAGCGCGGCACGCCCGCTCCCGCCGCGAGCAACTGAGGACGACGATGTCGGCGAAGAGAAGAGGCCTGGGCTCGCGCGATCTGGACGTGCTGCTGGGCGGCCGCGACACGAACGAACCGGAAGCCGGCGGCGAGGAACTGCGAACCTTGCAGGTGACGCAGATCGCGCCGGGCAAATACCAGCCGCGCCAGCACATGGACGAGGCGAAACTCGACGAGCTTGCCGCCTCGATCAAGGCGCAGGGCCTGATCCAGCCGGTCGTGGTGCGCGCGCTGGGTCGCGACAAGTTCGAACTGATCGCCGGCGAGCGCCGCTGGCGCGCCGCGCAGAAGGCGGGCCTCGCCGAAGTGCCGGCGGTGGTGCGCGACGTCGCGCCGCAGGCGGTGCTGGCGATGGCGCTGATCGAGAACATCCAGCGCGAGGAACTCTCCGCGCTGGAAGAAGCGCAGGCATTGCACCGCCTGATCGAGGAATTCGACCTCACCCAGCAGCAGGCCGCCGATGCGGTCGGTCGCTCGCGCGTGGCCGTCACCAATCTGCTGCGGCTGCTGGAACTGCCGGAAGCCATCCGGCGCCTGCTCGAGCACGGCCGGATCGAAATGGGCCACGCGCGTGCGCTCGGCACCCTGCCCGCGCCGCGCGCCATCGCGCTGGCCGAGAAAGCCGCCGCCGAACAATGGTCGGTGCGAGAGCTGGAAGACGCGGTACGACTGGCGCAACTGGCGCCTTCGGCAAAGAAGCGGGCGCCGAATGCCGACCCCGACATCGCCGCGCTGGAACGGGAATTGAGCGAAAAGCTCGGCGCGCGCGTGCAGATCGCGCACGGGCGCAACGGCCGCGGCAAGTTGACGATCCGCTATCACAGCTCGGACGAGCTGGAAGGCGTGCTGGCCAAATTGCGGTGAAATCCTCTTTGATACGGATGCACGCGGATCAACTCGGATAGGTCTTTTCGATCTGCTTTCCGACTTTATCCGGACTTTTCCGCTTTTATCCGTGTCAAAGAGGCTTGAAAGGGACGCTGCGCCATGCCGGTCTTTCCCAAAGTGGGCAGCAGGCAACGCCAATTCGACGCGCTGGTGCGCGCGCACGCGAACGACCTCTACCGCTTCGCCTACTGGCTGTGCGGTGAGGACGCGCGCGCGCAGGACCTGGTGCAGGAGACCCTGCTCCGCGCCTGGCGCGCGCTGGACTCGTTGCGCGATGGCGCGGCCGCCAAGCCGTGGCTGCTGACCATCCTGCGCCGCGAACACGCGCGCGGCTTCGAGCGCAAGCGGCTGGATCTGGGCGAACTGGACGACAACCTCGTGGAGGACACCGCGGCGGTGGATCCGGAGCGCGCCGGCTCCGACGCGCAGGTGCGCGCGGCGATCCTGCAACTGGAACCCAAATACCGCGAGCCGCTGCTGATGCAGGTTCTGGGCGGCTTCTCCTGCGAGGAGATCGCGGCCGAGCTCGGCTGCAAACCGGGCGCGGTGATGACCCAGCTCTTTCGAGCGCGGCAGAAGCTGCGCACCGTGCTGGAGGATGGTGCAAGCATGAAAGAGAAGGAGGCGTCCCATGGACTGCCTTGAATTCCGGCGCCGGCTCGCAGCCGAACCGCGCGCGCGCGAAATCGAGTTCGTCGCCCACCGCGACAGTTGCCACGACGGCTGCACCGAGGCGTGGTGGCGTGCGCAACGCCTGGAGCGGCGCATCGCGTCTGCGCTGGCGATCGAGCCGCCGGCGGGCCTGGCCGAACGCATCCTGCTGGCGCAGGCCACGCGCACGCGCGTGCGCACGCGCCGCTTGCAGGTCGGGTTGGCGCTGGCGGCGTCGCTGCTGCTGGCGGTCGGCGTGGGTACCTTCGGCTGGAACCGCAACGCGCAAGCCGATCCGCTTCCGGCCATGAGCGTGGCGCACCTGCGCGGCGAAGCCTTCGCGCTGGCGCGAACGCAACCGGTGTCGGATGCCGATCTGCGCCGCGATTTCGCCGCGCGCGGCGTGGACCTGCACGCGATGCCGGAGGGTGCGGTTTTCGTGCGCGACTGCGACGTCGGCCGCCACCCCACCGTGCACCTGGTGTTCCGCATCAACAACGAGCCGGTGACCGCGCTGTATTTCGTCGGCCGCAGCCTCGCGCACGCCCGCGACTTCCACCACGCCGGCTGGCAGGGGCGCGAGCTGCCGCTGGAACACGGCACCCTGCTGCTGCTCGGCGCCGACGCACGCGGCTTCGCGCAGGTGGAACGCACCCTGCGCGATGCCCTGCAACCGCCGGTGCAGCAGGCGCTCGGGGAACTGTAGGGCGGGTCTTGACCCGCCGATGCGCGGATCTTGACCCGCCGATGCGCGGGGCTCAACCCGCCGATGCGCGGGGCTCAACCGCCGATGCGCGGGTCTCGACCCGCCATCGTTCGCATCGGCGGGTTGGAGGGCGCGATTCGCCTGTTCGCAAGCTCTACGCGATAATCGCGGCTCATCCGTCCGGGGCCTTACGCCAATGCCCGAGCTTTCCGTCGTCGTGCCGGTGTTCAACGAGCGCGACAACATCCCTCCGCTGCTGGCCGAAATCGCTGCCGCCCTGCGCGGCCGCGTGGACTACGAAGTCGTCTATGTGGACGACCGCAGTTCCGACGATTCGCTGGCGGTGCTGCAGGCCGAGCGCTCGCGCCATCCGGAACTGCGCATCGTCAAACATCTGAAGCAGAGCGGCCAGAGCACGGCCATCTGGAACGGCGTGCGCGCCGCGCGCGGAAAGTGGATCGCCACGCTCGACGGCGACGGCCAGAACGATCCGGCCGACATCCCGAAGCTGCTGGATGCGCGCGCGCAGGCCAAACCCGAGATCAAGCTGTTCGCCGGCTGGCGCACCACGCGCCGCGACACCTTCAACAAGCGCATCTCCTCGAAGATCGCCAACGGGGTGCGTTCGCGCATGCTGCGCGACGCCACGCCCGATACCGGCTGCGGCCTGAAGTTGTTCGAACGCGAGACCTTCCTGATCCTGCCCTACTTCGACCACATGCACCGCTACCTGCCGGCGCTGGTGAAACGCGCGGGCTTCGAGAGCGTCAGCGTGCCGGTCGGACACCGTCCGCGCACGCGCGGCGTGTCCAAGTACGGGATGCTCGATCGCCTGTGGGTGGGCCTGGCCGACCTGCGCGGCGTGGGCTGGCTGATGCGGCGCGCGAAGGTGACCGGAATCGAGGAGCTGTAGGAGCCTGCTCGCAGGCGACAGCTTGCGACTGCGCTCAGCCTCGACCCTTGGCCAGCGGCAGGTCCGCGCGGCGCCACGCCTCGATGCCGCCGGACAGCGTGTACACGCGGGTGAAGCCGGCCTTGACCAGCCGGCGCGCGGCCTTCTCCGATTCGGCGCCGTTGCGCGAGACGATCGCCACCGGCAGCTCGCGCACCTTCTTCAGCTCCTTGTTCTCCGGATCGAACTGGCTGGGCGCGATGTGTCGCGAGCCGGGCACATGCGCCTTCTCGAAATCGGCGATCGGGGAGACATCAATCACCAGCGCGTCGTTCCGGTTGATCAGTTGGGTGAGACCGGCGGGCGTCAGCTCCTTGAAACCGCGAAACCGCCGCGTGCCCTCCAGTCCGATCAGCGCCAGCACGATCACGACGAAGGCCGCAATCAGCAGCGGATGGTGGGCGATGAATTGCGGGATGCGCGGCAGGATGTCGTTCATGGGCATGGTGGGCGACGGGCGGTCGCGCATTATCGGCCATGCGCGCGGTCAACGCGAACCGCCGCTCAGTGCCCGGGCGTGATGTCCGGCAGCCCCGATTCCAGCCACCAGTGTTTCGCGGTGGCGTCGTACTTCCAGACCTGATGGTCCACGACATCGTAGGACGTCTGGCTGGACTTGACGATCAGGCTGATCCGCGCGGTCTGCTCGATTGTGTCCGCGTCAATCGCGCTGGGTCCATCTGTTTCGTAGCCGCCGACCTCCACCGCGCCGTAGCGCGCCCTTGCCGCGGCATCCAGCGGATGTTCGGCGCGCACCTTCGGGTCCACGAACTGCCAGGCGCTGGCGAAATCGCCGAAGCGCAAGGTGGCGGCGTAGTGCGCGAGTGCCTCGTCGCGGGCCTGGTCCTTGGCGTGCGTGGAGATATTGGCGCAGCCGGCGATCAGCGCGGCGAATGCGAGGGCGGCGACGAGACGGCGCATGGGGAACTCCCGCGGCAAGGTTGCGCCGATTGTGCATCAATCCGCGCCGCCGGGTCGCGACAGGGCGCTCAGTGCGCCTTGGCGACGAACGCCGCCTCCAGCGTGGCCGCATCCTGCCGGTCGCCGGCGATCGCGCAGGCGACCTGGATGCGCGCCTTGCCGCGGGCATCCAGGGTCTTCAGGAAGACCCCGAGCGCGTCGGCTTCGGCGAACCGTGCGGTGGCGCGCAATTCGCCGAACAGCGGCTCGCGATAGCGGATCGTCGAATCGCCGACGTAGATGTCGCACTCGATCCCGCGCGCACGCAACGCCAGCTCCACCAGCCCCCAGCCCGCGAGCGTCATCAGCGAAGCCATGCTGCCGCCGAAGGCGCAACCCTTGTCGTTGATGTTGGGCGCAAGCGGCGCGGTCAGCTCCAGCTCCGCGCCGTCGTAGCGCGCGGCGCGCAACGCCATCGTGCGCGCCAGCGGAATGTGTTCGAGGATGTAGTCCTGCAACCGTGCCGACAGCGCGGCGTGGTCGGTGTCGTCCATATCGGGGAAACCTGAAAGCGATCGGCGTGGAATCCGAAGTGTGGACACGGATCTTCGTTCGGACAAGCCCGCCGACGCACATTCGATTAGCATCGCGCCATGTCGAGCCGATCCGGAAAACCCCTGGCCGGTGCGTGCGTCGCGATCACGCGCCCGGTCGGCGCGGGCGCGGCGCTGCGCGCGCGCGTGCTGGCGCTGGGCGGCACCGCCGTGCCGCTGCCGGGTTCGAGCCTGCGCGCGGCGGGCGATCCGGATGCCGCGCGCACCGCGTTGCGTGGAGCGCTGGGCGGTGACGTCGTGATCTTCACCAGTCCCGCCGCCGTGCGGTTCGCCGCGCGGCTGCTGCCGCTGCGCACGCGCGCGGCGGTGATCGTGCCGGGAAGCGGAACCGCCGCGGCGCTGCGCATTGCCGGTCTCGATGCAACGATTCCCGCGCGCGCCGACAGTGAAGGCATGCTCGCGCTGCCCGGACTGCAACGCGTGCGCGGCAAGCGCGTCGGCATCGTCGGCGCGCCGGGCGGACGCGGTTTGCTCGACGGCACGTTGCGGGAGCGCGGCGCACGCATCACGGCCGCGCACGTCTACCAGCGCGTGCCGGCACGACTGGACCGGCGGCACGCGTCGGCGTTGTCGCGCAATCGCGCGCCGCTGTACGTGCCGCTCTCCAGCAGCGAGGCGCTGCGGAACCTGCTCGCCGCCTTGCCGGGAAACGCGAAACGTGCGCTGCTCGGCGGCACCGCGATCGCCAGCAGTGCGCGGCTGTTGCAGGCGGCGCGCGCGGCCGGCTTTGCACGCGTGCTGCGCGCGGAATCGGCCCACGACGGCGATCTGGTCGCCGCGATCGTCGCCGCGCACGCGCGGCCGTGACCTCGAGCGCTTGCACCCGCGCGCCCGCGAGCTAGCATTGCCGCCCATGAACGAAGCTCCCGCCCATGCGGCGCCGCGCCGCACCTCATCACTGCTCGCAACCTTGGCCTTGCTGCTGGCGCTGCTCGCACTGGCGCTGATCGCGTGGCTGTCGTGGCAGCAGCGGCACGTGCAATCCGATGCGGACGCCCGCGAGACTCAGTTGCAGGCGCGCCTCGCCGCGCTCGAGCACGGCGAGGCAGCCGATGCGGCCCGGCAGCAGTTGCTTGCGAATCGCACCGATGCGCTGGAAGGCGACGTCCGCGCCAAACGCGATGCGGACCAGGACATGGACCAGCGCATGCGCAATCTGGAAGCCGCGCTCGGCGCGCTGTCGGACCAGCAACTGCGCGGGCACGACGTGCTGCTGCTGGACGATGCCGAATTCCTGCTGGTCACCGAACAGCAACGCCTGACCCTGCTGCACGACGCCGATGGCGCGCTGCGCGCATGCCAGCTCGCCGGGCAGGCGCTGGCGCACGTGCAGAATCCGGCCTTCGCCCCGGCGCGCGAGAGCACCGCCAACGAGTGCGAGGCGCTGGCGCAAAACGCGCCGCAGCACGCGCAGGCACTGGCCGCGCTGGATGCGCTGCGCCGGCAGGTCGCCACCCTGCCGCTCGTCGAACCCCGCGCGGAGGCAACGACGGCCAGCGGCGATGGCTGGTGGGCAAGAATCCGGCGTGCCTTCGGCGGCATCCTGCGCATCCATCACGATGACAGATCGCAGGTTCCGGTGGCCGATGCCAATCTCGCGCGCGAGCTGCTGCAAGTTGATCTCGCGCGGGCGCAGGCGGGGTTGCTCGCCCAGGACCAGCCGGGCTATCGCGATGCACTCGCGCGCGCCTCGAACCTGCTCGACACACGCTTCGACAAGAGCCGCCCGGCCGTGCGCAACGCCGCGGCCGAACTCGCAAGGCTCGGCAACGTGCCCGCGGAAATCGCGGTCGCACCCGGCAATGCACTTGCGGTGCTGCGTGGCCTGCGTGCCAGCCACGGCCTGCAGTCGGTGCTCCCGGCCCCGGCCGCCAGCACGGGCGGGCGGCGGAAATGAAACCCTGGCGCTGGCTGCTGCTGTTGATCGCGATCGCCGCGCTGGGCGCGATCGCCTGGAACTGGCTGGCGACCGATCCGGGCTACGTGCTGATCCGCATGCGCGGATGGCGGATCGAAGCGACCGTCGTGGGCGCGGCGCTGCTGCTGGTCGCCGCCTGGGCGGCGGTGGCGCTGGCATTGTGGCTGCTGCGCTGGCCGTTCGGCGCGCTCACGCGCCGGCATCGCCGGATCAGCCGCAAGCGCCTGTTCGACGGAATGGTCGCGCTGGCCGAAGGCCGTCACGCCGAAGCCGGGCGCGCGCTGGAGCGCGCCGCGCAACACGCGCCGCTGCGCGCGCCCGCGTTGCTGGCCGCGGCCGAAGCCGCGCACCGTCGTGGCGAACCCGCGCGCGCACTGGAAACCCTGGACGAAGCCGGCCAGTACGCGCCGCAGGCCGCACGCATGCTGCGTGCGCGCATCCTGCGCCGCGAGGGCCGCTACGACGAAGCGCTCGCACTGTTGCTGCCGGAGGCCGACGCCAACCGGTTGCCGCCTTCGGGCTGGCACGAACTCGCGCTCACCGCGCTCGCGGCCGGCCAACCGCAGCGCGCACGCGCGGCGCTGGATCCGCTGCGCAAGAGCAACGCGCTCGGCGCGCGCGGGTTCGCCGCACTGGAAGCCCGCGTGCTCGCCGCTGCGCTGGAATCGGCGAAGGACGTGGAATCGCTGCACGGCTTGTGGAACGGCCTGTCGCGCCAGCAGCGCATCGCGCCGGAGGCGCTTGCCGCGTTCGCGCAGCGCTCCGCAGAACTGGATTCGCCGCTGGCGGCGATGGACGAAATCGAAGGCGCGCTGCGCCGCGAGTGGTCGCCGCAGCTGGTCGCACTGTACGGCGCGCTGGCGGGCGATGATGCTTCCGCGCGGCTGCGCACCGCGGATGGATGGCTGGCGGCGCATCCCAACGATGCGGGCTTGCTGGTCACGCTCGGCCGGCTGGCCTTGCGCACGCAACAGCCGCAGCGCGCGCGCGAATACCTGCGTCGCGCCGTCGGACTGCAGCCCGACAGCGTGGATGGCTGGGAAACGCTGGGCGAGGCGCACTCGGCGCTGGGCGAGCAGGCGGAAGCGATGCGCTGCTACGCCAACGCGCTGCGCGCCATGCACGGCAAGACGGTCGCGCTCAGCCCGCGCGACGCGACGCGCGACACCGGCGTGGTCGCGGTGGAAGAGCGCGACCAGCACGGGATGCCGAGGTTGCCGGGCGAGCCGGTGCGACCCGCGCGTTGAAACTAGAGCCCGTGGATGCCGGCGCGGTTCGAAAGAATCTGCGCCAGCACGTCCGGGGCATAGTCGAACGAGTCGTAATAAAGCCGGTCTTCCGGCAATCCCGCCTCCACGAACGCGCGGCGGCCGGCGTCAATCATCGCCGGCGGGCCGCTCATGTAGACGTCGAAGCCGGAAAGATCGGGATGGTCCTCGAGCACCGCCTCATGCACCAGGCCCGTGCGCGCATGCGCTTCGTGCGCGGCGTGCGCATCCGAAAGCACCGCCTGCCATTCGAGGCGCTCGGCCTCGCGCGCCCACTGCTGCGGAAGCTCGCGCAGATAAAGGTCCGCCGCCGTGCGCGCGCCCCAGTAGAGGTGCATCGCGCGGCGCGTGCCAAGGTGCAGGAAGTGCTCGACCAGCGCCTTGATCGGCGCGAAGCCCGCGCCGCCGGCCATCAGGATCATCGGCCGCTCGGAATCTTCGCGCGGCACGAAGGTTCCGAGCGGGCCCTCCACGCGCAGCGTGTCGCCGGGCGCCAGTTCGTCGAACACGAACGAGGTGAATCCGCCGCCGGCGACGTGGCGCACGTGCAATTCCAGTTGCGGGCCCAGGTGCGGCGCCAGGGCGATCGAGAACGCGCGACGCCGGCCGTCTTCCAGCAGCACGTCGAGATACTGTCCCGGCAACCAGCGCAGGCGCGGCGTGGTCTGCAGCCGCAGCCGGACCATGTCCGGCGCCAGCGCCTCCTTCGCGATCACCTTCGCGCTCACGACGCGGCGCGGCAGGTCCTCGACCGATGCCACTTCGCGGGCGGCGATCACGAGGTCGGTCTGCGGCACCGCCTGGCACAGCAGCACCGCGTCGCGCGCGCGCTCGGCGGCGCTCAAGGCGGCCGGGGGATTGCGCGGATAGGCGCACTCGCCCTCCAGCAGCGTGGCCTTGCAACTGCCGCAGACGCCCGCGAGGCACGAGTAGGAGAGCGCAAGCCCCGCGCGCTGCGCGGCTTCCAGCACGGTCTCGCCCTCGCGCACCTCGAAGCGCTTGCCGCTGGCGGCCAAGGTAACAAAGTGTGACATGCCGGCATTGTCGCCGAAACGCGGCACAATTCGGAGCCTGATTACCCGCATGGATGACTGCTGTTTCGATCCTGCGATCGGATGATCGCGACTCATCTGGGGCCTCTATGTCAATCTGGAAGCAGGAAGTCGACCTCGCCACCATCAATCGCTGGAGCGAGAACACGCTGATGCGCACGATAGACATCCGCATCACCGCGATCGGCGACGACTTCCTGCGCGGCACGATGCCGGTGGACTCGCGCACCCGCCAGCCCTACGGCATCCTGCACGGCGGCGCGTCGGTCGCGCTGGCGGAAACGCTGGGGAGCACCGCGGCGATGCTTTGCTGCGAAGAAGGCATGGCCACGGTCGGGCTCGAGATCAACGCCAACCATTTGCGCGCGGTGCGCGAGGGCGTCGTCACCGGCACCGCGCGGCCGCTGCACGTCGGCCGCAGCACCCAGGTGTGGGAAATCCGCATCGAGAACGAGGCCGGCGAGCTCACCTGCATCTCGCGCCTGACCATGGCGGTGGTGCCGCAGCGCGGGCACCACCGCCACAACGCCTCTTGAAGTGCTATCCGGCCATGTGAATACCCGCAACGACGAGATCCCACATTCCGAGCACGGCTGACGCGCAACTCAATGCGAGTGCGATTCTAGATCGAGCATCCTTTTCAGCTCGCTTACGCTGGTAAAGAAACAATCCAGATAGCAACAACACAAAAGCACCCAAAGCTAATCTGGCCGGGACAGAGTGCGTATACAGGGCAATTATCGCCAGCAAGATTCCCAACGCGGCGTAGCTCATGGTTGTAGTTGCTCCTGGTCGAATGCATCAGAATTGCTTGATCGTGCACGATAGGGTGTTTGTGCTGTCGTTCCAAGAACACTCGATCTGATCACCACCACCGCCACTGACAACCGGAATGCCTTGGGCCCCGAGATTTCGCAGGACAGTCTCCATGTTTGGCTGGTCGTACCCAGGGCCGCCTCCGGTGTAGTCGTAATTCGCCGTCCCGCCGCCGTTGGTTGCCATGTTCGCATTCTCGGGAATCTTGTTACCGTGCGCGTCATAGGCTGTCCCGGGAACAGCGACGAAGATATGGCCTGTAGGGTCGTACCTGTATGTTCGCTGGCTTCCGTCCGGGAACTCAACGATGTATGTCGCGTTGAAGTTTTGGAAGCTAATATCGTTTGACTTAATCGCATTTTCCAATTGGGCGATTGCTGCAACTAATGCGGGGCCGAATGGAGGGTTCCAGTTCTTGATGTCTTCTGCGTTGAAGTTAGTACTCATCAGGTACGCCACCACCCGATTGTTGTCTGTGACCGAAGTTACAGTATCGAAGGCGTTCACATATCCATTATCAGCAGACGTCAAGCTTCCGTAGCTGGCAAATGAAGTCGACGCTCTCACAGCTGCAGGTGTCTGAACGTGCACGTACATCGCCAAGCCTTCAAAATGACCGTTGTAAAGGTAGACGTTCTCATAAGCTTGGAATTCGAGCTTATACCGTGATTCCGGGCTTGCCCAAGAATAATCTTTCTCTCTTCGAGGGGGGCGATATGCGTCGTTGACATCCCACATGAAGCAGACCTTGTACATGTTTTGGGATGTGAAATTCGTGATGTAGGAGTATCCACTCGAGCAGTTGGGAGCCAACGCTTCGATTTCCGACGTAGAACACCCCGTACAATCTTTTGCGACAATCTGTGCCTGAGCGGCAGAGAAGATTACCGCGCCTAGGGCAAAAGCAATTCCCTTTCTGATTGGAATACCCCTTTTTATCACATGAAGGTGAATTGACGTGAGAGCAATTCAGTAGCTCTTGTCGCAAAGCAATTGCTCCAAGCCGAAAGTAAAGCCTCACTGCCAGGGGTCGTCAACGGGAGTTTTTCCTAACTTCTTGTCGGCAAATTCTTACAACGGGCGCTCGGCCCCCGAGCTCGACGCACGCTCAATTCGCGAGTCCTCCGTCAGTGTTGCTGTCCCCACGGTCGGGCTCGAGATCAACGCCAACCATTTGCGCGCGGTGCGCGAGGGCGTGGTCACCGGCACCGCGCGGCCGCTGCACGTGGGCCGCAGCACCCAGGTGTGGGAAATCCGCATCGAGAACGAGGCGGGCGAGCTCACCTGCATCTCGCGCCTGACCATGGCGGTGGTGCCGCAGCGGGCGGTGAATACGCGCAACGTCGCCACCTGAGCGGCCGCCCTGCAACAATGGGCTGGTGAACGCACAAGCCCCTTACTCGGAACTCACGCCCGACACCGCGCTCGATGCCATCGCCGCGGCGGGCCTCGATCCCGACGGCCGGCTGCTTGCGCTGAACAGTTACGAGAACCGCGTCTACCAGATCGGGCTGGAAGACGGCGGCTTCGTGGTGGCCAAGTTCTACCGGCCGCAGCGCTGGAGCGACGAAGCGATCGCGGAAGAGCACGCCTTCGCGCGCGAGCTGGCCGACGCCGAATTGCCGGTGATCGCGCCGCTGGCGTTCGATGGTGAAACGCTGCTGCGCCACGCCGGTTTCCGCTACTCGATCTATCCGCGCCGCGGTGGACGCGCCGGCGAAATGGAGTCGCGCGAGCACCTGGAATGGATCGGACGCCTGCTGGCGCGCATGCACGCGGTCGGCGCGCGGACGCCGTTCCGGCATCGCGGCACGCTCGATCGCGCGACCTTCATCGGGGCGCCGTCGCGCGCGGTGCAGGCGTCGTCGCTGCTGCCCGCGCGCCTGCATGAAAACTACGCACGGGCGATCCGGCGGGTGGATGCGGCGGTGGCCAGCCGCTGCGAAGCCGTGGGCCGGGTCGCGCAAATCCGGCTGCACGGCGATTGCCATCCCGGCAACCTGTTGTGGACCGATGCCGGCCCGCATTTCGTGGACCTGGACGACGCGCGCATGGGCCCGGCGGTGCAGGACCTGTGGATGCTCGCAAGCGACGACGATGCCCTCGACACGCTGCTGGAAGGCTACGCGCAATTCCGCGACTTCGATCCGCGTGAGCGCGCGCTGGTCCCGGCGCTGCGCGCCATGCGCCAGGTGCACTGGGCCGGCTGGGTCGCCGAGCGCTGGCACGATCCGGCGTTTCCCGCCGCGTTCCCGTTTGCCGCGGAAGCGCGCTGGTGGGAGCAGCACGTCGCGGACCTGCACGAAGCTGCCGATCACCTGGAATGACGCTCAGCTCCTGAGACCCGGGGCGCGTACACTTCGCGCATCTCTCGTCATCGTTGCCGCCGTGAACACCGTCCTGCTCGTCCTGGTACTGATCGCGCTGCTCGCCGCCTGCGGGCTGCTGGTCGCGCTGCTGAAACGCACGCGGCAACCGGAGGATTCCGCGCTCGCCGCCAGGCTCGATGCACTGCGCGGCGACAGCGAGCGCATCGAACGCGTGTTGCGCGAGGAGCAGCGCGCCGGCCGCGGCGAACTGGCCGAGTCGCTGGCGCGGCTGGCCGAACAATTGCGGCAGACGCTCTCGGGCCTGACCGCCGACAACGAAAAGCGCCTGAACGAGGTGCGTGCCACGCTGGATGCGCAACTGAAATCGCTGCAGGCCGACAATGCCGCGCAGCTGGAAAAGATGCGCGTGATCGTGGACGAGA
>DASVDY010000092.1:0-9625 GCA_036380855.1 Rhodanobacteraceae bacterium | reverse complement strand
CGGCCTCAGCGGGCGAGCGGCAAGGGTGATGTTGGGGTTCGCATAAAGCGCTCACCCCAACCTACGCGGGCTGAAGGCGGCGAATGAAACCCAGGCTGCCGCGTCACCCGCCAGCCCGCCGCCTCGCCGATCCTTCCGTTTCGTGCAGGAATGTCGTGAAACCGTCCCTTGGTGGCCCAAGGGAATGGAGCAGCATGACCGCGCTGACCTGCCCACGATGACCCACGCCATGGGTGATCACGTGCATGAGCATCTCTTCCCGCGACATGCGGCCGGGGGCGCCGTCGGTGAAAGCGAAGTCGATCCGTTCCGCCAGCTCCTCGTGGCTGAGCGCCGACACGTACCCGACGTATTCCTGATCGCTTGCCCTGATTTCAGCGGACAGCTCTTCCAGCGTTGCAATCGTGCCCGGATTCGCCGAGGTGTAGCCATGGGCTTTCCCCCTCATGTGTGCGGCGAAGATGCGGTCCACCACGTGGCTGTGATTCAGCGCCTGGAGGGCCAATCCGGCGACGGGGGATTCCCGGCCGAGCCCGGCCAGCGTGGTCAACAGCCGGTCGTTCGCCCAGGCTTTATGGCGAAACAGGCGCTGCAGTGTGTCATGCATTCGATGGTCTCCGTCGCGTACTGCGCAAAGTTGCCTCGTGTTGCCAGTCGCGACAGAATATGAGCGAACATTCGCATTTGATACTCGCATCAGGAGCGTGCGGAAATGGCACGCAGGCCGCTCACGAAACCCAGGAAAATCGCCTCGCAGTCACGATCGCGGGCGACGGTCGATGCGCTGGTCGAGGCGACGGCTCGCATTCTTGTCCAGGAAGGCTTCGACAAGACCAGCACCAATCGCATCGCGGAAGTGGCAGGGGTGAGTGTCGGTTCGCTGTACCAGTATTTCCCCGGCAAGGATTCGCTCGTTGCCGCCGTCATCGACCGTCACCGGGAAGAGATCATGCGCACCGTCCGCAAAGGGCTGGCGGGCGTGTTCGACCTGCCGGTCGAGCGGGCGATGCGGAAACTTGTCGCCATCGGGGTCGAGGCGCATCGCACCGACCCACGGCTGCATCGCGTGCTCGCGGAGCAGATCCCGCGGGTGGGCAAGCTCAAGGAACTCGAAGCTTTCAGCCGTGGGAACTACGCCCTGTTCAGGGCGTACCTCGAGCACCATCGGGCCGAACTCCGCGTGGACAACCTCGAACTCGCATCTTTCGTATGCGCGACTTCGATCGAAGCGTTGACGCACAATGCGGTGCTGTACCACCCCAGGATGCTGTCGGACGGAATGTCGGGAGCGCTCATCGAGGAAGGCGCGCGTCTGGTGACCGGGTATCTCAAGGGCAAAGGTTTCGTTGACGGCGGTTTCATGAAAACGCCAGCGTAACCCCGGATGGAGCAGCCACCGTAGCCCGGATGGAGTGAAACGGAATCCGGGAACCATTCCCGCACGAAGCCCCGGATTCCGCTATCGCTTCATTCGGGCTACTTGCTGCATCCCTGTCGCGATAATCCCAGCCGCCTGGGTGGGTGGCAACTCATCGCCCCGGCTTCTCCACCACGCACTTCGGCGCCTTGCCGGGATACCGGCTCGCGTCCAGCAGTTTCCGGAAATCGGTGACCTGCAGCAGGTCGGTGATCGCCTGGTGCTTGTCGGCGGCCTGATGGTAATACGTCTGCGCGATGCGGTAGCCGAGCCAATAGCCCATGTCCGGTGGCCAGCCGGTGGCGGGGTGGTGGTCGAACAGCCAGGGCGCGGTCTCGACCTTGTCCTGCTCGCTTGCGAAGCGCGCATACAGCGCCTGCTCGTGCGGACAGCCGTAGCGCCAGCGGTCGGTCATCTGCCGTACGTCGGGCTGCGGCAAGACGAGCGTGGTGATGAAGTCCGCCGTGCCCTCGTTGATCACCTGCTGCAGCAGCGTGCTCGAGTCGCCGGTCTCGTACTTCTGGTTGAAGTGGATGGTCTCGTGCACCGCCGCGAACGGCACGTAGGCGGGCGTGATCTTCGTGTAGGCGTACGGCGTGCCGGGCGGCGTGGCGAACACGTCCGCGGCGAGGATGATGCCGTTGCGCGAATTCATGCCGGCGCCGTGCTGCGGGCCGACCACGAAATACACGTGCGCGGGCAGCTTGATGCCCGGATACAGCGCCGCGAGCTTGCGGAACGCCGCCTGGATCACGGGCTTCTGGTCCACCACTTGATCGATGTACGGGCGCAGCTTCGCGTACTCGGCGCGGTGCTGCTCGACGTGCGCGGCGAACGACTCCGGCGTCACGTGCCGCTGCGCGTTGAAATCCTTCAGGCCCTGGCTGGCGCGGCCGAAGTACTCCCTGCGATAGACATTCGCGCGCTGTGCCGCGGGCACTTTCGCCGCATCATCGAACGCCTGCCAGAAGTGCGCGACGTCGCTCGTGACGACCTTCGCCTTGTCCGGATCGGTGGTGGTCGTGGTGAAGGCGCACAGGCATAGTGCCAGCGCAGAAAAAACCATGGCGGCGCAGGCGCGACGGAACAGGCATCTCATGGTGGTTTCCCGAGACCGGCAAAGCCGCATGGTGCCACAAGCCCTCCGGCGCCGGCCCGCGTTTCCCCTGTCGGATTCCAACCCCGTTCCATGCCGCCACGCACCCGGCCATTCGGGCTATTGCCGGGGACCGTCGCGCGCACCTACGCTCCTCCGCGCCGACCCCTGGGAGAGCTGCGATGCGTATCGTGGGCGTGGGACAGGTGGTGTTTGCGCTGACCATGGTCGCCATCGGCGTCCTCGGCTTCGTGCAGGGCGACTTCGTGCAGATCTGGAAACCGGTTCCGAAGGCATGGCCGGCGCGCGAGGCGCTGGTTTATCTGTGCGCGGCGATTTCGCTGGTCTGCGGCGCGGGACTGTTGTGGCGACGCACCGCCTTGCCGGCGGCGCGCGTACTGTTCTTCTGGCTGCTGGCCTGGATGCTGGTGTTCAAGCTGCGCTTCATCGTGCTTGCGCCGACCACCGAAGGCGCGTACCAGACCAATGGCGTCAACGCGGTGATCGTCGCCGGCGCCTGGGTGCTGTACGCCCGCCTCGGCTCGCACTGGGACCGGCGGTACCTGGGTTTCTTCAGCGGCGACACCGGGCTGCGCGCGGCGCGGGTGCTCTACGGGCTGGCGATGCTGGCCTTCGGCCTTTCGCATTTCTTCTACCTCGGGCTTACCGCGCCGCTGGTGCCGGCATGGCTGCCATGGCACGTGGGCTGGGCGTATTTCACCGGCTGCACTTATCTCGTCGCCGGCGTCGCCATTGTGTCGGGGATCTGGGCGAAGCCGGCCATCATCCTTTCGGCGTTGCAGATGGGGCTGTTTACGGTGCTGGTATGGCCGCCACTGGCACTTGCCGGCACCATTACCGCTTCGCAGTGGGGCGAGTTCACCGCCTCCTGCGTGTTGACCGCCGCGGCATGGGCGGTGGCGGATGCCTGTCGCGACTCGCAAACGTTCATCGCCGCCCGGCGAAGCATTGCGTAACGCATTTGCGGGTGCACCGGTCACCTGGATTGTGCGTCCCGCACCAGCCACCAGGCGGCGAGCCACAGCCACAGCAGGATCACGCCGATCTCGACCTTTTCGCCCAGCCCGCGCGGAATCGGCTTCACCAGCGCGAAGGTCCAGAAGAACACGACCGCGACAGAGGCGATCGTCACCAGCACCGGAAAGCGCACGTGCCAGTGCGCATCGAGGCGCAGCTTCACCGATTGCACCAGCATTGCCGTGCTCACGAACACGAAGGCGGCGAATGCCGCCCACAGGTGGATCTGCCCGTGCACCGTCGCGGGCTGGCTGCCGGCCTTGGCGACGTTGGCGGCCATGACGCACAGCGCCGTGCCCGCGATCGCGAACATCACCAGCGCGATCGTGCTTCGTGCGCGCCGCTCGAGCGCGCGCCGCCATGCGAACCCCAGCGCCGCGATGCCCGGTGCGGGCGCGAAGAAGCTGGCCTGCACGAATGGCCCGTAAGGGCCGCGCACGTAAAGGCTGAGCGACACGTCGGTCCAGTCGAGGTCCGTGCGCAGGAACTGCACGATCAGGCAGGTCACGCCGATGATGGCCACGCCGATCAGCAGCACAATGCCGATCGCACGCACGGCCGGATCGCGTCGCGCCGGATCCGCGCCCTGCGTGGTATGGGTAATCCTGGAAAGCGGGTTCGTGTCCATCGCTGGAATCCGGCTCACGGCAGCGCGGGAACCGATCAGCGCCCGATGTTCCCACGCGCTCGGTCAGCGAGCGGTCAATGCAGGAAGGCCTCGCGCACGCGCCGGAGCAGGTCGGGCAAATCCACCGGTGCGTTGGTGTCCACCTCGATCACGGGGCTCGAATTCATCGGCCGGCCGTGGCGCGCGACCAGCTCCGGCGCGAGCCGTTTCAGCGCGTGGGCGGGGTGGCGCGCCTCCGCGCGCTGCGCGTAGCGGCGCATCGCGGTTTGCGGATCGCAGCGGCAATACACCTCGACGATGCTGCCGCCCAGCGCGGCGACCCGTTCGCGCTGGCGCGGATCATCCGGCTTGAAATTCGCGTCCAGCACCACGCGCGGGCAGTGCGCCGCCAGCGCGAACAGCACGTCCATCGCAGCATTGCTCAGGCGTTTCGACCAGGCCTCGTCGCCGGCCGGCGCGCGCAGCGATTCGAACAGCGTTTCCTTGATCGTGTCCTTGGACAGCAGCGCGAATCCGAGCGCCTGCGCCAGCGGCGCGGCGATGGTGCTCTTGCCCGCACCGGGCGGACCGGAGATCAACACGACCTGGCGCGGCCGCCTGCCATCGTCCGGCTCAGGCGCGGAAGCCCCGCGCGTGTTCACATCGAAAGCGCCAGCGCCGCGCCGACCGGCAGCGCGTCCCACTGCGTGGTCAATTCGGCGAGGCATGCGCGGATGGCCTGGATGTCGTCCGCGCCGACTTGGAGCATCGGGCATCCGCGCTCGACGCAGGTGACGCGATACAGGTCCAGCATGTCCGCCGCCGTACTCGTGCCGCCGGACCACGCGTCGCCCTGGATCACCTCGACCAGCCGCTCCACGCCGTCGCTCTCGGCTTCGGGTTGCATGCGGAAGTCCGCGCGCGCACCTTCGCGCACGCGGGTGAGGAAGCCGCGCTTGGCCAGCGTGCTTTCGACCGCGTAGTGCACCATGTCGTGCGGGACGATGCGCTGCTTCGGGCACTCAATCCGTTCGACCGCGCCGTCGTCGCGCACGACTTCCATGCGGTCGTATTTGCCGGCGCCCTTGGTGAAGATCAGTCGCATGCGCGAATGATAATGCGTGTCGGCACCCCAGACCGAACGCGCGCCGCGCGGTCAGTTCCCCGGCGGCTTGATGCGATCCGCCTCGTCCTTCAGGTACGCCGCGCTGAGGGTGGCGTGCTGCTTCGCGATCGGCAGCAACGTCGGATAGAACTGGACGAATGTCGTGTCCACCGCGCCGTGCGCGCTGTGGCACCCGTAGCACGACTTGTCTTGCGGAATCCGCGCCGCCGGCGAGGGGCCGTCGTCGAAGCTGTAGAACGCCCAGCCGCCCCTGGTTGCATCCTTCACGTGCACTTCCATGCCTTGCACGTCGCCGCTCTGGAAGTGCCCGTGCTGGTTGATCGAGCCCTTGTGCGACGAGCCGCGCACTTCCAGCACGATCACGGTCTTGTCCGGCCAGGTGCCGGTCTCGCGGAAGGCCCGGTACGCATCCGGATTGACGAAGGTGTTGTCGAACATGGGGTCGGGCGAAGCCATCGCTTTCGGGTTGTAGCTCATGCCGAGGCCCGAGCTGAGGTACACCCATTCGCGATAATCGGCCGGCAGAACCAGCTTGCCGTCGGCGGTGTAGGCGGGCGCGGCGGCGTGCGCGACGAGAGGATCGGCAATTGCCATGGCGATCATGGTGCAGAAGGCGATGGTCACCAGCGCGAGACAGAGGGATTTCTGCGGCACGTGCCTGCTCCGGCAAGGGTGTTCCGGAGCATTCTGTCGGCCGGATGCGGGCTGCGAAGGACGGAAAGCCGACGATTCCGGCCAAGTCAGCCGGAGAAACGCTCGCGGTACTCGTTCGGCGTCGCCCCATAGCGCGCGCGGAACGCGCGGCGGAAGGCATCGGCGCTGTTGAAGCCCACGCCCGAAGCGATGCGCTCGACCGAAGCGCGGCTTTGCGTCAGCCGCATGCACGCCTGCTCCAGGCGCAGCTTCTCGACAAAGCGCGCCGGCGTCATGCGATAGGTTTCGGCGAACACGCGGCGGAAATGACGCGCGCTCATGGCCGCCCGTTCGGCCATGCGCTCGATCGTCAGTTCGGCGCCAAGATTGGCAAGCAACCAGTCCACCAGCGCGCCCATGCGGCCGTTCCCCTGCGCCTGCGCGGCGAGCGGCGCGGAAAATTGCGCCTGGTTGCCGGGTCGCTTGACGTACATCACCAGGTACCGTGCGATCGCCAGCGCGGCCGGCGCGCCGAGGTCTTCCTCGACCAGCGCCAGCGCGAGATCCATGCCCGCGGTGAGTCCGCCCGAGGTGGCGAACGGGCCGTCGCGCAGGAACAGCCGGTCCGCTTCCACGCGCACGGCAGGGTGGCAGCGCGCCAGATCTTCTGCGTAATGCCAGTGCGTGGTGATGCGGCGGCCGTCCAGCAGGCCGGTGGCGGCCAGCACGTAGGCGCCGGTGCAGACCGAGACGATGCGGCGCGTGCTCTTCGCGCGCTCGCGCAGCCAGGCGAGCAGGCGCGCATCGCGGCCGATCGCATGGCGCGCACCGGCGCCGCCGGGGATCAGCAGCGTGTCCAGCGGCGGAGCATCTTCAAGCGCGCATGCGGGGACGATGGACAGCCCGTTCTCCGCGCGCACCGCGCGCGCGTGCAGGCCGATGACGTGCAGCGCGTAGGGCGGCGTGCCGTGCGCCAGCGAATTCGCGCCGCCGAACACGTCCAGCGGACCGGCAAGGTCGAGCGCCTGCATGTCGTCGTAGGCAAGCAGGCCGATGGTGCGGGTGGATGGATTCGCGCGCATGGCGCGGCATGGTACAGCGAGGTTGCGCCGCCAGCCTTCCGGCACGCGCAAAAAAAAGGGCCGCCCGAAGGCGGCCCAGGAGGGCGATGAGCAAGAATCGAATGGCGTTCCTTCAGGTCAGGCCGCCCTGGAGATCGGGATGCGATGTCCGCTGGGCTGCACCTGCGCCGCCTTCGGCAGGGTCACGGTGAGCAAGCCGTTGCGGAGCACCGCTTTCGCCTTCTCCGGTTCGATCTCGACGTTGAGCGGGATGCGACGCTCGAAGCGTCCGTAGTAGCGCTCGCTGTAGTGATGGCCGGATTGATCGGCGTTGCGCTCCTCGCGACGCTCGCCGCGCAGGATCACGCACTGGTCGGCGAACTGGACCTCGATGTCCTTCTCGTCCAGGCCCGGCACTTCCACGGTGAGCAGGAACTCCTTGTCCTGTTCGGCCAGGTCTATTTGCGGCCAGCCGTGGTCGAGCATGTTGGTGTTCGCGCCTGCCCGGAGCAGCGGCAGGTCGAAACCGTTCCACATGTCGTCGAACAGGCGGTTGACTTCCCGCTGGAGGGCGAAGAACGGGTCTCGAGTGCCGGTGCGAACCATGGCAGTGCGATTGCGGTTCCAGGGAATGAGTTGAGTCACGCTCATTGCTGTTTCACCTCCAAGTTGTTGCATGTAGCCCGGTGCAACCACTCTCGATTGCGCCGATCCGGCAGGTAGGGCCGGCCGCCGGGCGCTCAAGGGGGTGGGTGTGCGCGATTCAGGAAAAATTCGGCGATGTGGGAAAAGCGTGGAGGCGCCGACGCGCCCGGGCGATGTGCCAGGGGCAGGGCGCTTACGGATACGGCGAACCGTCCTTGTGCACGGCGCCCATCCGCATTCGCGCTCTTGATGTCCACGTCCGAGCACGTGGTCAGGTCCTCGCGCTGGCGCGAGCCGACTTCCAGATAGACGGCCACGGTCGGGGACAGGTTCTTCATGTGGTGGCCGTTGCCGGTGCTCTTCGGAAAGGCGGCGCAGTCGCCGGCGCGCAGCAGCGTTTCGCCTTCGTCCTCGACCAGCGTCAATTCGCCTTCGAGCACGTAGACGAATTCGTCCTCGTGGCTATGCCAATGCCGCTGGCTGGACCAGCCGCCTGGCGGCAGCGTCATCAGGTTCACGCCGAAATCCTTCAGCCCGCCCGCATCGCCCAGTCGCTGGCGCGTGCGCCCGGCGCAGGGTTCGTGATACGGCGCGGGATAGCCGCAGCCTTCGCGCATGGGGATGGCGGAGAGATCGAGCTTGGGCATGGGATGGCCTCTCGCCAGCAAATAATTCGAAAGCCGATCCTGCGAAATGTCATGTAGCCCGGATGGAGTGCAACGGAATCCGGGGTCGCCGTGTGAAAAGCTCCCGGATTCCACTTCGTTCCATCCGGGCTACGAGAGCGCGCTGATCATGACGTAATACCCGTCCGGATCGCGCAACGCGAATTCCATCGTGCCGGTGTTCGGGCTCAGGTGCGGCTCTTCTTCGAAACGTTCGACGAGCGTTCGCGCGCGTTGCAGCATGGCGTCGAAATCATCCACGCGGAAGAACAGCAGCAGACCGTGGCCGGGGTTCGCGATGTCGGGATCGCTGAGGGGAGGGTGGTCGTGTTCGCCCCACGCGTGCAGGCACAGCAGCACCGCGCCATCCGCATCCAGGATCTGAGCGAAGTAATCGTGGTGCGGCGCCGTCGCCGGCTGACCCAACAGCCGCTGGTACCAGGCGAAGCTGCGCGCCACGTCGCGAACACCGATGATGGTCCAGAGGCGGGTCATAAGCAGTCGCGGGTTGGGGTAGCGTCGTTGGCGAACCCCGACATTGTATGCACCGGAAGAAAGCTGTTGGGGTTCGCGGAAACACTGATCCCAACCTGCGCGAGTTTGCAGGGCGGAACGGGCGAAGCCGTTCGCCGCATTTCATTTATCCGGCGGAAGCCGGTGCGCGGATTCCGCCGGGCTGCATGGTTCGCGTTTGGATAGGGCGGGTCTTGACCCGCCATTCGGGTTGGCTGCCACGGGGGATTCGGCGGGTTGAAACCCGCCATACGATAAGCCAGCGTAGCCCGGATGAAGTGAAACGGCATCCGGGGCTTTCCGCAAGACGCGTTCGGCGGGTTGAAACCCGCCTGCACGGCTCGCGTTTGGGTAGGGCGGGTCTTGACCCGCCATTCGGGTTGTGGCTGCCACGGGGGGATTCGGCGGGTTGAAACCCGCCCTACAGGGCTACGCCGTGTAAGGAATCGCCTGCTTCGCGAACGTGGCAAGGTCTATGTTCGCCCCGCACACGATCACGCCGACGCGCTTGCCCTGGAGTTTCTCGCGCAGCGGGCCGCACAGTGCCGCTGTGGCGGAGGCGCCGGCCGGTTCCACCGCGAGTTTCATGTCGGCGAACAGCAGGCCCATCGCGCGCTGCATCGCCTCATCGTTGATCAGCACCAGTTCGTCCACGAAGCGGCGCGCGAGGCCGAAGCTGTAGGGCAGGGCGTAGGGCGCGCCGAGGCTGTCGGCGATGGTGTTGACCTTGTCGATGGATTGCGGCGAGCCGGCTTCGAAACTGCGGCGCATGCTGTCGGCGCCTTCCGGTTCCACGCCGTACACCTTGCACTTCGGCTGCATCT
>DASVDY010000091.1:0-17020 GCA_036380855.1 Rhodanobacteraceae bacterium | reverse complement strand
GATGCGCATCCCGGGAAGCGCAACACCGTCATACACGCTGTACTGCGCGGGGACGACATTGGCGCCCGTGGTGTATCCGGCGGCGTGGGCGGCGTTTAGAACCTCCTACAGCCGTTGCACGAACCGCGACCAGTCGGCCTGCGTCTTCGGCAGGGACTGCGGGATAACCGTCGTCGGCTACTGCGGGGTCTGGTTGGTTTGGACTTGGCAGGTCATGTGGTAATATGGTCACGAGGTAGCAAGCATGCTAAAAACTTTCGCTCTTGGCTTGGTGATCTACCCGGTGGTCGCCCTTGTTCTGTACGGGGCCGCAAGGCTGATCGCCGCCGCCATCATGTTCTTCATCCCCGAGGGTCGGCTGCGGCGAATCCTGTTGCACCGCGATCCCGAAATGTCAGCCGGGCAACCGCCCAATCTCGCCGAGCGTTCGTCGCTCGCGAACGCCGAGCGATGGCTGTATGAGCGACTTATGGCGAGGGCTGCGCGGCGGGCATTAGCTGCCGGCTCAACCACGGGGCAGACGACACACCAAGCAGACCGCCAGGATAGCCAAGCCGGCTCGTAAGAAGCGCCTGCATGGGGTCGGCAGCGACGCCCTACCCAAGCATTGCACGCGCTACAGAGGGCGACTGGAGCACGGCCTGAGTGCCTCGCGCCCCCGCCACCAGCGGAATGACCTTGAACGGCGCGAGAATGCCCGCCCCGCCGAGCGCTCCATATCCCAGCAATCGTTCTGGCGTGCCAGAGTTCGGGATGGGGTCTTTCAGGAACCGCTGGCCGATCCTCGCAAGGTCGCCCAAATCACCCCCACGACCTGACGCCATCGCTTCCTTGCCGGCATTGTTGGCCGTCACCCGACCCATAAGCGACGCGGGGCTGATGTTGCCGTTTCCGCTGTCCTTTGAAACCAGGTCGCGGACCGTCTTGAGCGCCTTGTACTGCGCGCGCGCGGTCTGCCAAGCGGCCTGGTCCTCCGGCGCAATGGACTGATCCATAGCATTGCGGATGGCATCGCGCACTTGGCCGAGATAGTACGAAGGCGAACCGCCCGACTTCATCGCGCGGCCCATCTCGGAGTCCATCGTTTGATAGATGCGGCCAGGAAGCGTGCCGTTTTCCTGCTTGTCGAGCAGCTTGGCAATCGCATTGTTGACCGCCTTTGCCGCACCCTCATCACCAGAACCCACGGCTTCCTGCTGAATCGTTCCGAGGTCGTTTAGCAACTGGTCGCTGACCTTTAGGCTATTTCGCTTCGTCAGATCGTTGAAGGTCTGCCCGATACGCTGCTTGGCCGCTGCGTACACGTCCGGCGTAATCTTGTCCGTCGATTCCCCGAAGGTGGACGCAACCGCCCGATTGAACTGCGCCTGCTGCGCCCTCTGCGCAGCGCCCGCCCCGCTGAACGGAACCTTCGCGCTTACGCTATCGAGCAGCTTCGGGACGCGCGCACTGGAAAGCTGCGGGGCCGTCAGGTTGATGCCGAGTTGCTGAGCACGCTGCGCGAGTGCGGCCGTTTCCGGGTCCACCGCCCCGAACAACTTGGCCGCAGCCTGCGTGACATACGGTTTTACGGACTGCACACCTGCACTGATGGCGCGCGGGATTATGTTGCCCACCACGCCAGCGCCCGCGCCAACCGCCGTATTCAGCAGGCGCGAGTCTTCGCCCTGTCCTTCCGCAATCGGCTGCGTGGCCCCCATGGCCGCACCAAGCCGCGCAGCGCCGCCGTAGGTGGTCGGGCTGAAGAACGAGGATGCCTCCCGAAGGGCTTGCGCACCGCGTGCAGCCCCGAGCGTTTCAGCGCCCGCCGCACCCGCCTTGAGTGCGCCTCCGGGAAGCAGCGCCTGAAGTCCGTAGCCCGTAATGGCACCACCAAGGCCCGCTTTGGTATGCATGAGCGGGGCATCTAGCGCATTCGCGTCAGCCTGCTCCGACTTCAACCGCTGATACTCGCGCGCATAACTGTCGCCGACGGAGCCGGGAACAACCGAGCCGGCCAGCGTGGAAATCTCCTTCAGGCCGCGAATCCCATTTTGCGTGGCGGACCCCATGGCAGCCGCGAAGTTCTGGCTATCCGAGCCAAGCGCCTGCTTGCCCGCCGAGGCATCCACCGCCTGCAACGCATCGCCCTGCGGTCCAGACAGTACGCCGCCCTGTGCGCGAAGCTGGCGGAAAATTGACTTTTTCGCACCCTCGTCACCTGCTGCGGACGCCTTCCAGAACGCCGAGTTCAATTGGTCGTTCGTGTACTGCGGCGCACTCTGTTGGGCGGCAATCTGCCCCTACAGCGCATTGACGGCATCCGTATCGCCGGCAGCCTGCGCCTTCGTGAGCGCGGATTGGAGCTGGTCAACGGTATAGGGCACGTCAGCCACCGTACTTCTTCATGGCATCTTCCACATTCGCGGCTGGTTTTGCGGCTTGCGTGTGCGGCTGGTTGCCGAACTGCTGCATGCGCTGCGCAATCCCCATGAGCTGCGATTCAGATGCCGCCTTCTGCCCATCCACGTCCTGCTTTAGCGTGTCGATCACGGCGCGCAACTGCTCCGGCGTCTGCGCGGTGTCGATCAGCTCCAATGCATGGTGCTGGGCCGTGTCGGTCGTGCCGGCCGCGCCTGTTGCAGACGATGCAATCTTGGCGTATTCCTGGGCAACGATGTTCCGCGCCGCCGCAAAAGCTGCCGCATCCTTGTCGCCGGTCTTGACCTTGGCCGCAAGAATCGCCTTGTTGAAAATCGGCAAGCCGGAGCGCGTGGCCTTGTCGGATAGGCTGAGCATGATGCCGGCATTGTTCAAGAAGGTATTTTCAGACTTTTCCATCACGTCCGTCTGCTTTTGCAGGTTCGCCATGGATGCCTGAAGCGCCTTGTACTTGCCCTTCTGCGTTGCAAGTTCCTGCGGGCTTACGCCGGCTTCTTTGGCGATATCCGCGACCTTGTTGAAGATAGCCGTGCGCTGCGCAATCGCTTCCTTGTTACGGCCGGTGGACGGCATCTGGCCGGTCAGGATCGCATCCCATGCCATGTTGTTGATGGCGTCCGGGCTGAGCGAGAAATCGGCATTGTTCGCAATGTCTGCCGGACCGCCCGGGATCGGGATGAGCGAGCCGTCGCGCTGGAAGCGATAACCGGCCGGCGCGCGGTCAGGTGCGGCACTCGCCGCGCTTGCCTGGTACATGGCCTGCCGTGTGTTCGCCGGCAGCACCGCACCCGCCTGCGGATTCATCGGGTCAATCGGGACCAAGCCCTGCGGCAGGCTGGCGAAATAGTGCGTGTTTTGCGGGTTCAGCATGTCAAAATGCGTCTCGCCCGGACGAACGTCACCGGAAAGTCCCGCCGCCTTGGAAGCCGCAGCGAGATACGCCTGCCGCTCCATCGGGCTTTGCGCCATGCGTGCAGCCTGGAAATATTTTTGCACGTCCGTGGGGTCGGGGTTGTCCAGCTTGACCGCCATCTGGAGCGCGGAATTCGGATCGCGCATGGCGAGCGCACGAAACGCCGGGTCCATCTTCAGCGCGTCGGACGGCCGCACGATGTCCATTGGATCGCGGCCGATCTGCGGCACGGCGAGCTGCGGTTGCCCCTGCTGCGTCTGCTGCGTTTGCGCGGCAGGCTGCGCGGGGCCGGACGCCGGCATGGGGGCAAGCGCGGGCTGGCCCTGCTGCGGCCGGCTGGCAACCGCCTGCGGGAATACGGGTGAGCCGTACTGCTGCGTCACTTCCTGCGGGGTGACGGCATCGCCCTAGGCCATGCTTGGGCCACCGCCTAGCCAGTCCTGCATCGCCTTCTGCTGGGCCTGCTGCTGCGCCATCTTCTGCTGCATGGCCTTGAGCTGGAGCGCGCGCTCCTGCGCTTGCTGGGCGTATTGCATGCCCTGCGCGAGCGCCTGACCACCGCTCACGGGGTATGGACTCGGGCCCGATGCCGCCATCATTCCCATACCCATGTTGAACATGGGGTTGGCCGACAGATTCTGAAAGTAGGTATTGAAATCCATGGCGTCAGCTCTGCGTATAGCCGTAGATGCCGCCTAGAACGCCGCCAATAGCTGCGCCCCATGGGCCGAAGGTAGAACCAGCGGACGCGCCCGCCGCAGCGCCGCCCAGCGCGCCCTGCGTGCGGTTGTGGAACACGGGTTGCGTGGCGCTTGACGTGCCGCCGTGCGCAAGCGAGTTCGCGAGGCCCATGTAGTTTTGCAGATTGTTGTACGGAAGATTGGCGTAATAGCTGAAACGGTTGGCGTCCGCGTCCTGAAGCGCCTGCGCCTGCTGCTGCAACTGCCCGCCAGCCGTCCCAAGTGCCGACAGATTGGCAAGGTTGCCCTGGTTCAATTCCGGCGCCATGCCAGCCGCCTGCGCCTGCAACTGCCGCTCGTTGGCATAGTTCCCGCCGTAAATCTGCGTCGCAAGCTGATTCATCTGGTCGTTCTGGACCGGGATCGACGCCTCAAGGTTGCGCCCCGAACCCGCGAACTGCGACGCGACGCGGTTCTGCACGGCGTTGGCCGCCTGGTTGAACGTGGCGTCGAGATAGGGGTTGCTGTTGAGGTACGCCCCGCTCGCCGCCTGGGATGCGTAGTTGGTCGCAGCGTTCAGCGCCTGATTGCCGTTCTGGCCGAGCGCGCTCGCTTGGTTGAAATACTGCTCTTGCAACGGCGAGAACGGGGCAACCGTAGAGCCGGGGTAGTAGGCCGCACCGCCCCGGTTGTAGATGTTTTGCGCCTGGCCGACGCCGAACTGATTGGCCTAGTCCAGCCACGCCGGCAGCTAGGTCTGCGTGGTGGTTGTGGTATGTGAAGGTTGTCCGCCACCCATGTCAGCGCACCATATAACGGTTGTTGAGGCCGCCGGCGAGGCTCCCGCCGCCGCCGCCAAGCTAGACAGGGCTGATCGCAGGGCCGCCAAGCGGAGTCGTCACGGTTGGCCTAGTCGTCGGAATTACAGGCGGCCTGATCGCAGGATGCGGTATGGCGGGCGCCTGCGGGAGCCCGGTGTTCTGGATGATGCCGGGCGTCGTGCCGTCAGGCCCCGGAGGCACCAGCAATTGCGACGGCTGCTGCGCAAGCATGTTGCGGCCGCCAGCTTCATTCGTGGAGCCCCACGGCGAGAAGATCGGCCCCGCCATCTGCTGCGCGACCTGATTCCAATAACCGCCGATGGGGATGCGCTGGAAGCCTCCACCGAGGTTGTAGTTCGGCAGTGCGGGCATACCCGCTGGAGACATGGACATGGGCGCAGACGGCCCGTAGATCGCCGACAAGCCCTAAAGGTTGCCCATCGGCATGGCCGGCATTCCGCCGCCCGTCTGATAATCAATCATCGCTCAACCTCTTGGAAAACACAGCCCCCAATTCCGTCGCCTCGCTGAGGTAGTGGCTCCATCCACGCCGCGCGATGATGCGGATTTCCGTACAGCCTTGTTCCTTCGCCCATGCCGTAATGGTATCCGCCGACATGCGGCACCACGCTTTCGCATCCCGGCCGCCGCCGAGGATCACGGTGCAAAGTTTCTTGCTCGGCATCTGGTCGATCTTCGTCACCAGCGCGGCCTTCTCCGGCACCACCCACAATTGCATCCGGCCCGCCAGCAGTTCCGATAGCACCTGGTCGGGCGTGTAGTCCCACCAGAACCGGCGCATGGCCGGAACCAGCAGGTGATAGGCGAAGTCCTCCCACACCCGCAGAATGTGCGGGGAGGCGATTTGCAGCGTCGTCACATCCGCCCTCTCGCGACGTAATCCAACTGCACGCCCTGGGCGTAGGTGGTCGCACTCCCGAGCTTCACGTCGAGTGCGTGCAAGTAGCCGTTCGCCCGCAGCGGGATTTTCATGGATCGGCTTGCGCGCGACACGAACCCCCCAAACGTCTGCGTGGCGTCATCCGATGCTTGGGCGGATACGGCCACGGTGCATACGCTGTCCACCAGCGGCCGCGCGGCCAACACCATGCATCGCTGATTGGGCTGAAGCCTGAACAGCTTGGTCACAATCTCGCCGTCCGACTGCGTGCCCGAGAACGTGCCGAGCTTGCTGGAGGCGTCGAACGCCTGCGGGATGTGCGCGCCGCTTTGCAGGGACTGGAACAGCGCGTAAGTGGTATCCACGCCATAGGACCATTTGCCCTCGGCGTAGTTGAAGGCAATCACGTAGTCATTGGCCCCCGAAGTTGACGGGAACGACCAGTAGACGCATTGCGTATTGGTATCGACCGCCGCTCGCACTTTCGAAGTGTCGTAGCACCTGCCGAAGAACCAGCGGTTGACCTTGCCGTAGCCGATGGGGTCAACCCCATTCCCGTCCGTGGCATAGAAGCCGTCGCCGGACAAGAAATAGACCATGTTGCCGACCTGCGCGGCCGCTTTGGGCGTCAGCAACCCCCGCTTGCGCTCGAAGGTGTAGAAGTTGAACACCACATCGCCGCCGACGTACTGCATTCGCACGATGCCGCGCTGCTGGAAGATCAGGCCGAACTCTTCACCTTGGGCGATGTACTGCACCGTTCCATATTGCGAGTAGCAGTCCTGATAGCCCGACTGCGCAGCGCGCGCCGCTTGCGTCAGCGGAGCGGGCCATTGCGTCGGGTTGCTGATGGCCGACCATTGCACGCGGTACGGGTGCGCGGCCCCATCGTTGACGTTCCCCAGAACCACGAAATCCCGCACCATGCCGATAGTCGCGGCCTTGGGCGGCGAGCCCGCCAGGGCGGCAAACGTCCCGGCAAGGTTGGTCAGGTCGAAATCCTGCACAACATCCGTGCCGTTGGTAGCCAGCAGGCAGTCGCCGAACTGCTGGAACACCCACGGGGCCGAGCCGCTAAATGTCTGCGCGCCAGAAACGTCGGTGATTGCGCCCGCCTGAATCTTGTAGAGCTTCGTCCCTGCCGCCGCAAACGTCACCAGCGTGCCGCTGGCGTCCACCGTGATGGCATCCCGTGGGGTAGCAGCCAGTGCCGAGCCGGAGACGCTCAACGGTCTATACAGGCGCCACGATGCGCCCGTGAACAGCATGTTCTTGGCGTCCTGCAACGGCACGGCCTGCGTCGTGATGGCCTCAGCAGGCGCCCCCGGCGTGATATTGCGGTCATCGTCAGGCAGCCAGTCGCCAAATTGGACGGTCGTCTGCAACATCAGCCGAGTTTCACCAGTGCGGGGGCGCCGCTGAACTGCTCGGCATCGTCTTTCATCTGAATTTGCGACTTGTACGCCTGATATTTGGCCTCCCAGAACGCCACCGCCTCTGCATCCTGCATGTAGGCCGAAGCCTCACGCATCGCAGCGGCAAAAATGAGGTCCGGAACGTCCGTTATCAGCCAATTTGACGTGTTTGTGCCCGAAAGCGCAGGAAGTTTTGCGTAGTACGTGCCCGCGATGCTGTAAGTGGAGTCAGGCGTTGGCCCGAACACCAGATTTCCAGCGTCGCGTGCGAAATAGGCCGGTACACCCGTAAAACCGTTGCGCGGATAGGTCGCGTACAGCTCGCCGGGGTCCATGCGATCAAGCTAGGTGTCGGGACTACCCACGACCCGCAGGTGCTTGGCCTCGATCCAGTCGCCAGGAATGGCGAAAACGCCGCTCGCCAGCGTGCCGGACAGGGACTTCTCCATCTGCCGCACGCGCAGGTCACGGTAAATGCACGCCTCGCCGAATGCGATGAAGGTCGCGGCCTTGCCGGCGAGGTCGGGGCGGTCGAACCAGTCTTGGATTTCGGTCTGGAGGCTGGCGTAATCGGTGAACATCAGACCCTACCCGGCTTCGTGCGGAGGTTGCGGTAGCCGATATCGTTAAGCATCCGGCTGATTTCGATCTCGTCGCGCTCGTCGGGGTTCAGGATGTTCACGCCCTTGCGGATCAGGTCGGCCACCAGCGCACGTGGAATGCGCGCAATGTGATGCCACTCCCCTTTCCAGTTGTTCGACGCGCTGAATTCGTTGTATTCCGCCTTGTTGAGTTCAAGAACAGGCGCAACATCCTAGATGGTCTTGACGCGAAGGACGCCGGCTTCTTCGTCCCAATCCAGTTCTTCGCGGTACATGGCGAACTCCGAAAGAGGGAGGGGCCGAAGCCCCTCCCAAGCCTCACGATTACGTCAGGTCGGCCGCGATGCCGTGGGCCTTCTCGTTGCGGACCTCAAGGGTCAGCTCCGAGTACAGCGCCACCTTGTCGCTATCGCCGGTCTTGGCCAGCGGCACGCGCTCGAACGGACGCGCATACGCCACCGCCGCCATCTTCGGATCGATATAAAGCGCATCACGGGGACGGCTGAAGCGCGACGGCACGAACGTGATCTTGCCGAAGTCCGACATATACACGTCATAGGCCGCGTACAGCGTATCCTTGTCAGCCGGCGTAAAGCGGGTCGTGCTGCCGGTGAACGTGGACGCCACCTGCTTGTTGGTGCCGGAGACGACGACAATCTTGACCTTCGCGCCGTTCGTCCAGCACTGCTGGAGGACGTTCTTGTGAATCGTCTCGCTATACGCACGGGTCGTGCTGTTGTCGGTGCGCGCGTTGGAGCCGTCGCCAGTCGGGTCCGCACCGGACGGCGTGCCGCCCGTGGCGAAGTCCGTATTGGTGGCGATCCACGCCGGGAAGCCCGCCAGACGCGCGGCGGTCGCGCCGGAGCCCGTCACCTTGGCCTGGTTGGCGCACAGCGCCGCCTCGATGTCGCGCTTCTGCTCCGCCGCACGTTTGCCAAGCTGATAGCCCAGCTCGTCCTTGCGGCCGGCGGTGTTGTACGCACGCAGCGAGCCGGAAACCTGCGCAACCTGCCGGAAAATCTGCGTGCGGTTGTTCTGGCGAACGGTCGCGGTCGCGGCATCGGCCGGAGCGTCGTCGCCCTCGATCTGCGCGTTGGCAGCGTTGGCGGCGGCAAGGCTGTCGGTCTGCCACTCGTGCAGGGCCTAGGTGGCCTTGACGCGCGGAAGCGCGTTCAGCACGGGGGTTTCGGTGGGGTCGATGTTGTAGATGGCATCGACCAGGTCTTCGCGAATGCCCTTGGCAGACGTGGAGACAAAAGTGTTACTCGGGACACTCATTGTTCATTCCTCAGAGAGTTTTAGCGAAGATCGCGCCCAGCTCGTCCACGTCGCCTGTTTTCTTCAGGCGGTCGAAGTGCTGGCGCAACTCGCGGGATTTGTGGTTAAGTTCCTGCTTCGCTCCGGGCTTCACGACCTTCGGGGCTTCCTTCACCCGCTTCTCGACGCCAGCGCGCGCCTGCGATGCCTTGTGATAGGCAACCGCATCGCGCACGATCTTGAACACCACGGGGTCAAGTTCGAGCATGTCGAAACTCGACTCCTGCGCGCCCTGCGTCTTGAGATACGCCTTCATGTCCGCCAGCGCATTGCTGTAGCTGGCCGGATCGGCGTACTCGGGGAAGGCTGATACAATCGCCTCGCGCGCCTTCGGTCGCGCAGACTCACGGAACTGCTGCTGTGTCTGCTGGTAGCTCTGGGCGATCTGCGCCTTGTGCTGCTGGACACCCGCATACTGCATCTGCAACTGCTGGAACGCCTGCTGGTATCGAAGCTGTCGCGCCGCATACTGCTGCTGATCGGTAGCAAACAACTGATCCCAGGGTTCCGACTGCTGCTGCGCTGCAAGCTGCTGGTAAGCCTGCTGCAACGCCTGCTCCTGCGCGTCCAGCACGGAGGCGGCAATGCCAATCCGCTCCTGCCAGGCCTGCATCTGCTTCGCCTGCTCGGCCTCGAAAGCCTTGCGCTGCTCGGCAAGCTCGATGCTCTTCTTGTTGACGTGCCCCTCAAGTTGGTTGATCTTCAGCAGTTGAGCGAGAGTCGTTTCTTCCTCCTGACCATCGACTTTGAGCTTGGCCTTCAGGTTAAGGAGTTTTTCCTTATCCCAGCCCAATTGCTCGGCCAGATCGTCAAGCGTGGAAACCTCTGCCTCTTCCGCCTCGTCGCCGCCTTCCGGTGCTTCGTCGGTCGTCTCTTCTGCCGCCTCGTCCCGCGGCTGCTCTTCCTCTTCCTCGCGCTGCTCCGGCTCGTCAATCAACCCGTCCGCCAGAGCGGCATGCAACTGCTGCTCCTGCGAAACGCCCTGCTGGGTGGTTTCGGTAGTCATGAAAATTCCTCGGTTAGAACCACTTGCGTTTGCGCTCGATCTCAAGCGCGGTTTGTTCGCCCGTCTCGATCTCCGAAACGAGGAATCGCTCGATACGCTCCAATAGTTGCTCGGCAATCACCAGCTTGGAGTGCGTATCCGTGTCCGTATGTTTTGCCTGCAACCGCTGGCGGCGCAGATCATCAAGGCAATGCCGGAAGGCTTCGGCGAACAGCTCGTTCTCCAGCACTTCCCGCGCACGCCCTGCGCGCTTCAGATCGTCCAGTTCAGCCATTCAGCGGGAACTCCTGCTCGGCATCACGCGCCGCCTCGATTGCCATCCCGGCCACATCCGCCTTCATGATGGCGTCAGCCTTGGCGACGGCGGCCGCATAGTTCAGCAACATTTGCTCGTACCGCAGACGCGCATCTAGCAGCGCACCCGCCATATCCGATTGCGCGCGTACCTCGCGGTCGGCCGCATCGGACTGCACCTTGGCCTGCACCTTGGCGTGCTCAATCAAGGCGTCTGCCTGGGCGCGCGTCATGTCGGCCTGCTGCTTGGCCTGAAGCTTAGCGCCCTCCACCTGTACCTTGGCCTGCGCCCTGACCTGCTCCGCCTGCACCAGCGGGTTAGGCTGCGACTGCATCTGCTGCTGGTGCTGCTGGAACTGCGGACTGGACGGATCAGTGACGAACCGCTCAGGCTCCTTGAACTCCAGTGCACGCAAACCCTCCAGCGCGGCGTTGTAGACGTTGCCGGGTAGGACGATGCCCGCCTGCGCCGCCTGCTGGAGCATCCCGCCCATCGCCATCACGCGCTGCACACGCTGGTCCTGGTTGTGAGCGCCAAGCCCCACGTTAACAGTGGCATCGGCGCGCGTGCGCCAGGTGGTCGGATCGACCGGCACCCACTTGTTGCGCAGCCGGATCGTGAACTTCTTATCCTGGTGCCGCACGATCAGCGAGTGCATCAGCATGCCGACCTGCTTCCAGCCTTCGGCCAGCATGCGCGCGATCATCTCGATCTTGGCCGCAGCGGCATTGCTCGCCTGCGAGTACGCCCCCTTGGTAACGTTTTGGAGCGAGTCCGGATCAAGGTTAGCCAGCATGTTGCTGACGCCCGTACGCTCCATTCGAATCTGGTCGATATGCGAGATCACCGGCAGCAGCGCGTCCGCAATCGGCACCGGAGGAATCACGAACACGTCCGCACTCGGCACGCCAGACGTGCGAATGCCAGCGCCCGGACGCGAAGTAAGCACGTCCTTCTGGTTGACGTTCGGGTTGTAGACGATGCGTGGGTTGTTGATGAGGAAGGTGTTGTCGATGAGCTGCCGCGTGAGCGCGGTCTTGATATCCGTCAGGTCTTTCAGCAGGTCATGCAGCGACACGCCCACATGGCGGTGCGGCATGCGGATCGGCGACCAGTAGGCATACGGGATTTCCGTCGCCTCTTCGTTCAGCAGGAGCTTGCCTTCCGCCTTCACCACATGGCGCAGCTCTGCCCGGCCATCGCCGTCGTAGTCCACGCGCACATAGGCATCCAGCACCTCGATTTCGTCCATGCTGGCATCGGTCGCTTCGTCCTCGGCGGTTTCGTCCACCACCGAATTGCGGGAAAGCTGCTGCATGCCAAGCTGTCGTTCATCCTTGCCGAGCGACTCAACATCGTCCTCGTCGAACCCAAGCTCCAGCAGGTCCGTGCGCGAGAGTCGTTCCACATGGCCGATGAACGGGGCCGACTGGATATCATGTTTCACTCTGGGCGAAACGCGCATGTTCTCGGGCGGGATGCATTCGGCCTTCGGCTCGCCCCACGTCTTGATGCGGCGCAGCTTGACGTTGTACGTGACGTTAGGCGCCTGACTGCCGTCCGGCATCTGCGTGACGCCGTAGACCTCTTCCGTCGCATCAATCTCGGCCTTGTCGCCCGTCGCCTCGATCTGCTGGATGATCAGCGTCAGCTCGTCAAGCGTGAGACCCGTGTACTGCTCGAACGATTCGCAGGTGCGTTTTTCCCACCAGACTTTGACGTAACCGTTCTTCAGCAGCAGCCCGTCCTTGGCGAAGTCGTGCAGCACCATGAATCCATCTGACTTGCGCAGGTAATAGTTGACGACCTCCGTTTCCTGCTCGGCCAACGCCTCGTCTTCCGGGCCTTCCGGTTCGAAGCGGATCGTCTCGTCCGTGCCGGCGAACATCCGCATGAGCTGCGGCATCACCCACTCGATGGTGTCGCGCGTATCCTGCGTGACGACCTGCGATCGGCCCTCGACCTCGTTGCCGAGCGGACGGCCGTGGTAATAGTCCATCGCCTGCGCGCGCTCGATTTCGAGCGTTTCCGCGTCCGTGCGATAGACGCCGGTCAGGCCGACGACGGCGCCCGAACTGGCCGAGCTGCCGAGTGCGGCCCGCTCGTGCTGGCGGACGATCTAGAGCAGCTCGCCCTCGGTCATGCCGGATTTCTTGGGCTGCTTAGCCACGCTTGTCGCCCTTCTTGAGCGTCAGCACATTGCGACGCTCGGACGCAGCCTCGCGCAATTCCGCAATTAGCGACTGCAATTCGAGCACGCTGGTCCTCAAATCCTGCACCTCGCGCTCCACGGCCTCAAGCCGCACCTGCTCTGCAATGCTCATACGATCCCAAGCTCCGGATATTCGATTTCGCCGCCCCAATCCTCATTGACCAGCGAAGGCGCAGCGACGTGCATGTAGCGGTAGGCGTCCGCACCGTGACTCCATTCATCATGGACGGGAGCGCCAGGCTCGCCCGTGGTGGTCGGCACCGACCGTCGATAACGCTTCAGACACTGGAGCAGGCGCGCGCAGTTCGTGCGGTCAAAGTACGTTTGAGCGAACCCTCGTCTGGCGAGCCGGATGCCGCCCTCGATGGTCTGTGCCGGCACAATCCGCACGCTCCAGCCGTTCTCCTCCAGCACACGCTTATCGGTCTTGCCCGTCTGCCGGTTGCCGTGCGCGCCGTCGTGTGGGAGCCACAGGCTGCCCCAATTGTAGTTACGACGCCTCAGCTCGGCCGAGAAGTAATCGAGCGTCTTGTGATCGTCCTCGATGTACTCAATCACGCGTAGCTGGCTGATATGCCGCTGCACCAGGATGATTGCCGTGCTGTCGTTCCAGCCGAGGTCAAAGATAGCGTGCACCTTCAGCGCCGGGTCATACGGCAGATCGCAGATGCGGCCCCTCGCCTGCGCGTCCGCAATCTCATCGGCGTAGATCGCGCCCGTAACGGCGGGCTTGCACTTGCCTTCCCAAATATTTTCGTATTCGGCCTGCGGCAGCGTCGCCTTTGCGTGCGCACGCTCGCGCTCAAGCACGGCCGGAAACCACGGGTTATCGTGGTAGTTGACCTCGACAACCCTCGCGTCCGGCGGCGGGCTCTCCACGAACCGCACCCAGGTGGGGTCGGTGTCCAGCTCCGGGTTGAAACTGACCCAAATCTCCGAGCCATCGCGGCGGATGGTCGGGATCAGGATCGACCAGCTCCGATCACTGACCGCCTGCGCCTCTTCAACCCAAACCTTAGTCACGCCCTCGAAGGACTTGATCGACTCAGCCGTTTGGTCGCTCAGTCCGGCGAACAAAAACTCCGTCCCGTTGCGCCCACGAATCACGTCCCGCTGCACTTCGTAAAACTCGCCGAACCCGAGTTGTTGAATCTGGTCGCTCAGCAGCTTGTGCACCGAGTCCTTAATGGACTTCTGCACCTCGCGCGTACACAGGATGCGTTCCTGCGACTGCAACCCGAAGATCAGCAGCGCGCGGGCGAAGCTCCACGATTTCGCCGAACCTCGGCCGCCGTATGCGACCTTGTAGCGCCACGGATCAAACAGGAACCGCAGCTTGTCCGGGAACTGCGCCTCAACCACCATCGGGCTTGGTGAACGTCACGGTCACGCTCAGCGGATTGGCGGGATCGCTCGCCACCGTCATCGGCAGCACCTTGCCAACCAGCGTCATGAATGCGCTCGGATTCGCATGCGCCTAGGCCAGCAAATACTCAGCGCCGCCCGCCTTGTCCAGCGCGGCCAGGATCATTGCCTTGACGTCGGCCGTGATCTTGTTGGGCACGCCTTTGGGGCGGCCGGGACCGGGAGTCCCATCGCCCACTCGGCGTTTTTTCGGGGTTTTTTTTTCGGCTTCCATGACAACAGTTTTCGCCGGCAACCTTTCACCGCGTTCTGGGCGCGCCACGACCATCGCTGCGCGCGGCCGCGTAGCCTGTACCAAAATCCGTCAACCATCGCATGCCGCGATAGCCACCAGCCGCCCGATCGCGCAACCTCATGCAGCGGCGTCGTATGCGGCAGGCGGTGGCGGCAGAAGCAGCACCACGCGGACGAATGCCCGATGTGCGGCGGGTCTAGCGGCCACGGCTCATAGTTGTCGTACGGACCAGACCGATGCATGCCGCGCAGATACCACCAAACCCGATAGCCGCCGTGGCACGAAATGTCGTGACGTATCCTGCGGCCGAACTTAAATAGGATCACCCGGCCACCAGGATTCATCGACCTACTGCCCCGTCGCGTCGTCTATGTAGATGGCAGGGGCGCCCGGATTCGAACCGGGACATGACGGAGGGTTAGAGCCTCCCGCGCTACCGATTACGCCACGCCCCGGTAAACCTTTGCTATCGGCCATGCTGTTACACACTGTTACAATGTGACAGTTGACTCGTGCTATAGCACGCGCTAGACTGTATCCACGGTCGCAGATGGCGACCGACCGCACCTCGGGTATCAGGGGTAGGAGTCATACCATGACCACCATCGACTACACCCTGTCCGCTGACCGCTACAGCAAGACCTGGATTGCGACCATCACGGGCAAGGATTCCAATTACGGCTACGCGCGCGAATTCGTCGCTCGCGGCGCTACTGAGCACAGCCGCAGTGGCAAGACCTGGAGGATCACCTACAGCCTGCGGCCTGGGCTGTACGAGGAGTGCGAGCGCGGCACGCGGTCCTATACGCTGGTGTGGGCCAAGGCTGACGGCGAACTCGGGCTGTGCGACTGCTCTGCCGAGCGCGCCGAGCGCATTGCCGTAGGGATGGATGCCGGCATGAGCTTTGACGAAGCGCGCATCGCCAGTAAGGAGGCCCACTCATGAGCCACGATAACCGTTCTCAGGTACGCATCCCGCGTCGACTGTGGGACGAGATGCAAATGGCGCTCTATCAGGCGCTTGGACGTATCGAGATACTTGCCCCCGATCCCGCGATTGTCACGCGACAAATCCACGAGTTCGGCCAGCGCGTGTTGCGCGAGGCTCGACGTCGCGACAAGCCGGATGTGACATGACCGCCCACAAGCCCAAGCCCAAGCCGCGCACCGCCACCGACCGCAGCCGCGCGAGATTCCGCCGCGCGGCTCGGGTGCTGGGCGGCATCACGCTCACCGCCGAGCAGGCCGCCGCACTGGATCGCGTGTTGGCGGCGACCGGCGAGACAGCGGCGGATTGGGTGCGGCGGATGATCCGCGATCACCAGCCCTCCACAGCGCCCACGCCTAAACTTTTGCCAGGAGACCCATCACGCATGCTCCCAATCAGCGGGGCGCTTGCGCCGCCACACACCCACGGCAATGCGACCCAGCGCCAACACGCCATCCGCCAGCAAGCCCGCAGGCAGCGCGTAGAACGCGATGCGCGACACCACGAAGGCGACCAGGGCGCTGTTCACCAAAAGATTGATATCCTTGGTATAGAAGGATGTCACCTGCATCGTCGTGGACACGGCGAAGCCGCCGAGGATCAGCCAGCATGCAATCTTGGTGAACTTCATGGCGCCCTCACGCAATCGCTTCGGCGACCCAGTCCGCCGCCCAACGCGATCACAGAAAAAATCACCGCCCACAGTTCCGCGCTCATTGCTCCAGCTCCCCGCGAATCACGGCCAACACTTCGTCCGCGTCCGTGTCAGGGGCTAGATGCGCGCTCACCTCTACATCGCCGTCATGCGTGCGGACGTAGATCACCGCCTCCGCAATGTCGTCCGCAAGCGCGCTCGCCAAATAGCCGTCCAAATCGCGTACCAGCGCTATGTTCGGATCGCGGCGATGGAAGTTGAGCGGTTTCATTTCTTGCGGCGCTTGGTGCAGAAAACCTGGACTGCGCCACCGCTGTTGGGGTCGCGCTTGATGGCTGCGGCTACGGCCTCGGCAGCGGTCTTGCCGCAGTCCATCGCGGTGATGGCGAACGGTGCGCCAGAGCCTACGGCGTACGGCGGGGCAACCTTGATGATGCCCGTCGATCCGCTGTGGAATAGCAGCGCATGGGTGTCCAGCGCGACCATTACCGTCGCCGATAGATCATCATCGCTTTCGATGGCCTCGTACTCGCCGTCCTCCAGCATCTCGATCATTTGATTGATCGCGCTCACTGCACCGCAACCGCCGGCATACGCACCGCGATAGGGTCCTTTCTTGAGCTTGAACACCTTCTGCTGATCGACGCTTTTGAAGTCGCCCGTCATCTGCGAATCCGAAGCGATGCTCTCGCCGTCCCATGCGATGGTGGTCATGCGACCTTCAAAAACTTTTCAGTGGTGGCAATCGTCTTGTTGTGGCGGAACCAGCCGCCACAGTCCTTGCACTGATAGCGCCAGTAACGACCAGCGGCCGTTACCGCCTCGCCCCTGCGCTGGTAGTGCGTGCCGCCGCAATACGGGCACACCAGATCGCCCGAGTGCGTCGAATGGTTCGGATGGCCCTTGATCCACGGCAGCAGACGGTCGTAAACGCGCTCCAGCAGGATCACGTCCTGCTTGTTGTAGCGTTCCATGACCCGCCAGCTTTCGGCGTCGCCGTTCATGCAGCCAAGCCACAGTTCGTGGCCCTTGTGTTCGACCTTCTTGCCCAAGCCAAGCTGCTGCGCGACGAAATCAAGCTTGTTGCTCGCCAACCGGAACCGGGAGCGCGCCGTCTTAAGCAAGTCCACCTGG
>DASVDY010000090.1:0-16419 GCA_036380855.1 Rhodanobacteraceae bacterium | reverse complement strand
CCGGCCAACGATGCCTTGCCTCGAACGCGTTCCGGCGAAAGCCCCTCGCCCTTGCCCCCGCGAAAGCCCCTCGCCGTCGTCCCGGCGAAAACTCCTGACCGTCGTCCCGGCGAAGGACAAAGACACTGGGTTCCGGCTTGCGCCGGAATGACGATGCTTGAGGTGCCCCGCTGTTTCCGCGCGAAAGCCCTCACCGCCCTCATTCTCGCGAAACCCCTCGCCCTTGCCCCCGCGAAAGCCCCTCGCCGTAGTCCCGGCGAAAACCGGGATCCAGTGACTCGTCGCGCCCGCCAGGAAAGGCGCTGGGTTCCGGCTTGCGCCGGAATGACGATGCTTGAGGTGCCCCGCTGTTTCCCCGGGAAAGCCCCTCGCCGTCGTCCCGGCGAAAGCCGGGATCCAGTGACTTGGGTATTCGCGTCGCTACGCCAGTTCGTCGTACAAGTCGCGCCAGTATGGATTGGCTTGCTCGATCGCCTTCTCGCGCGCGATCGCGGACTGCATGGTTTCGTGCGCTTCCAACCAGACCAGATGGTGAACCCGGTATCTTCGGGTGAATCCGCTCACCACTCCGTCCTTGTGTTCTCGCACGCGCCTGGGCAAGTCCGAGGTCACGCCGATGTAGAGCGTCCCGTTGCGACGGTTCGCCAGGATGTAGACACAGGGCTGTTTGGGTGAGGTCGCCATTGAGTGAGCCGCGGACACTGGGTCCCGGCTTTCGCCGGAATGACGGGACTTACGCGTCCGCCCGAATGACGAGGCTTGCATCGCCTCCAGGTTTGCGACGCCATCGAATGACGCCGGGCGTGCTTACGCGCTGCCCGCTTCCGTTCTCCGGTACTGCAAGGCTTCCGCGAGGTGTTCGCGGCCGATGCGCGCGCTGCCTGCGAGGTCGGCGATGCTGCGCGCGACGCGCAGCACGCGGTGGTAGGCGCGCGCGGACAGGCCGAGCTTGTCCAGCGCGCGTTGCAGCAATGCGCGTTCGGTTTCGCCGAGCGCGCAATCGCGTTCGATCTCGCGCGTGCTGAGCGCCGCGTTGGGCTTGCCGGCGCGCGCCATGGCGATCTCGCGCGCGGCGATCACGCGCGCACGCACCACCGAGGAAGGCTCGTCCTGCTCGCGTCGCGTGCCGTCCAGTTCCGACAGCGGCAGCCGCGGCACGTCCACGGTGAGGTCAATGCGATCCAGCAGCGGGCCGGAAATGCGGCCGCGATAGCGCGCGATCGCGTCCGGCGTGCAGCGGCAGCGGCCGTTCGGATCGCCGGCGTAACCGCACGGACACGGGTTCATCGCCGCGACCAACTGGAAGCGCGCCGGGAACTCGGCCTGGCGCGCGGCGCGCGAGATCACGATGCGGCCCGATTCCAGCGGCTCGCGCAGCACCTCCAGCGTGTGGCGGTCGTATTCGGGCAGCTCGTCCAGGAACAGCACGCCGTGGTGCGCCAGCGAAATCTCGCCCGGACGCGGATGCGAGCCGCCGCCGACCAGCGCGACGGCGGAGGCAGTGTGGTGCGGCGCGCGGAACGGCCGCCGCTTCCAGTCGCCCGGTTCGATCGGCATGCCGCACACCGAACGCACCGCGCAGGCCTGCAGCGCCTCGCTTTCGGTAAGCGGCGGCAGGATGCCCGGCAGCCGCTGCGCCAGCATGGACTTGCCGGTGCCGGGCGGCCCGACCATCAGCAGGTGGTGCGCGCCGACCGCGGCGATCTCCAGCGCGCGGCGCGCATGCAACTGGCCGCGCACGTCGGCGAGGTCGGGTTGGTCGTGATCGCTGCGCGCGAGCGCCGCATCCGCGGTCGGTTGCGCCAGCGAATCCGCGCCGCGCAGGTGTGCGCATACATCCGCGAGCGTGCGCGCGACGCGCACGTCCACGTCGCCGATCAGTGCTGCTTCCTGCGCATTGTCGGCGGGCACGATCACGCAACGCTTGCCGTGGCGCGCGCGCAGCAGCGCCGGCAGCACGCCGGTGACCGGACGCAGTTCGCCGGAGAGCGCCAGTTCGCCGAGGAATTCGCAGCCGGCGAGCGCTTCCCGCGGGACCTGTCCGCCGGCGGCGAGGATGCCGAGCGCTATGGCGAGATCGAACCTGCCGCCGTCCTTGGGAAGTTCCGCAGGCGCGAGATTCACCGTGACCTTGCGGTTGGGATACTCGAACAGCGTGTTCTGGATCGCCACGCGCACGCGATCGCGCGCCTCGCGCACCGCGGCTTCGGGGAGCCCGACGATGGAAGTCTGCGGCAGGCCACCGGACAGGTGCACCTCCACCGTCACCAGCGGCGCGGCGACGCCTTCCTGTGCGCGGGTGAGGGCGACGGCGAGAGACATGCAGCGATCCCCTTTGGATGAAAGTCACCGGCTCGAAATGCCCCAGGACGCGCTCATGCCACCTGAAGAAAGCAGACCAGCCGCAGCGAAGCGACGAAGCGAAGCGGAATGCGGGAATGCCCGTGCTTGCGCCCCCGATTTCGCGCTGTGCGCTCGATCCGGACTGCGACGCGACAACCCGCCCAACGCCAGCGTCCATGCGTCATTCCGGAGGCGTCCCCTTGCGCGCTCCGGAACCCAGCGTTGTTTTTCCTTCGAGCTGGATCCCGGTTTTCCTTCGCCGGGACGACGGCAATCTTCGAATCGGAGGCAAGGCTCCGCCGGCGCCTTCCGCGCAGGCGGAAAGCGTGTATTCCATTTGAATGATCCGTTCGCCCGCGAACGGCCTGCCGGCGCCCTACGCGCGCTCGGCTTCCAGCTCGGCCACGCGGGTTTCCAGCGCGCCGACCAGCTCGCGGGTGCGCGCCAGCACCGCACGCTGCGCGTCGAACTCTTCACGCGTCACCAGGTCCAGGCGGCGCAAGCCCTGCGCCAGCACGTCGCGGAAATTGGCCTGCAAGTCTTCGCGCGCGCGGTCCAGGCCCGGAGGCACCAGCGACGCGAGCCGCTGCGCGAGTTGGTCTATGCCCTGCACGTCAATCATGATGGTTCCTCGAAACTGGACGCAGCGTAGCGCACGCCCGTTGCGCGCGACAGCGGCAAACGCCGCGAACGCGTGTAGGGATTGTCCTACATGCAACGCTCGTGCGCTTGCGCCGTCGAGGCTGCACGAAAGAAAACGAAGGCACTGGGTCCCGGCTTGCGCCGGGATGACGACACTTTAGGCGCGCGCCAAGGCACCGGGTCCCGGCTTACTCCGCAATGGCGGCTCAAGTTGCCGACGCGGAAACCTCGCGCGGCCGCACCAGCACGCGCACCGCGATCAGGCCCAGTTCGTAGAGCAGGCACATCGGGATCGCCAGCATCACCATGGACGTGATGTCCGGCGGGGTGACGACCGCGGAAATCGCGAATGCGCCGACAATCGCGTACCGGCGGGCGCTGCGCAGCTTTTGCAGGTCCACGATTCCGACCGCGGCGAGGATCACGACCACCACCGGGATTTCGAAGCACAGGCCGAAGGCGAAGAACACCATCATCACGAAATCGAGGTAGTGGGTGATGTCGGTCATCATCTCCACACCCTGCGGCGTGACCGCGGTGAGGAAGCGGAACGCGGCCGGCAGCACCAGGAAATACGCGAACGCGCAGCCCAGGTAAAACAGCAGCACCGACGCGACCAGCAGCGGCTGCGCCAGCCGCTTTTCATGCCGGTACAGCCCAGGCCGCACGAACGCCCAGAGCTGGTAAACGATCACCGGCATGGCGATGAACAGCGCAGCGTAGAAGGCGAGCTTCAGCGGCGTGAGGAACGGACTCGCGACTTCCGTGGCGATCAGGTGCGCGCCCTGCGGCAGGCGCGCCACCAGCGGCGCGGCGAGTTCGGTGTAGAGGCGATTGGCGAACGGGATCAGCGCGAGCAGGACGACGAGCACCGCCGCGACCGCCTTCAGCAGCCGCGAACGCAGCTCGATCAGGTGGGTCATGAAGCCCTGCCCGGAAGAAGCCTCTTCTTCCTGCGGGCGCGGCTCATCCGGGGCGGCCATCGTGCGCCTCGGGTTGCGGAGCCGGGTCGGCAGCGGCGGACGACGACGACGACGGCGTGCTGTCCAGCGTCGCGTGCATCAGTTTGCGCGCGTCCTGTGCGACGTTGCCGAGCGTGCCGTTCGCGGCCTCGGTGTGTGCGCGCACCTGCGACATCGCCGCGCGCGTGGCTTCCTGGGCTTCCTTCAATTTGGCGCGCAGTTCCTCGGCCTCCAGCTCGCGTGTCACTTCCGCGCGCACGCTGTCCCAGCCGCGCCGCACGCGACGCAACATCGCGCCAGCGGTGCGCGCCGCGCCGGGCAGTTTTTCCGGACCCAGCACCAACAGCGCGATCACGGCAAGCAACAGCAGTTTGCCGACACTCAAGTCAATCATGGTGGTCGAACGACCGGCTCAGGCGAAACGGTTACTGCGGGCGGCTCGCATCGCGCTGGTCGCTGGAAGCGGACTGCGACGCGGGCGGCGGATCGGCCTGCAGCTTGTCGGGGCCGGCCGCGGACTTGCCCGCTTCGGCCTCGTCCTCGCCGTGCAGCGCCTTCTTGAATCCGCGCACGGCGTTGCCGAGATCGGGGCCCATCTTGGCCAGCTTGCCGGTGCCGAAGATCAACAGCACGACCACCAGCAGGATGATCCAGTGCCAAAAACTATCCAATCCGAACATGGGGAAAACCTCTGGGGGCGATGGAGCGGCGCCGTTCGCGACCGCTCTGGATTCAGCGCTTTGCCTGGAAGGAAGTGTACTCCAGGGGAGGTTTGACGGATGTTCGGACGGTTCTCATGCCGCGGGCGATGCCGCCCGCATCCTGCAGGGCGGGTCCTGGCCCGCCGACACGAACGGCGGATCGAACCCCGCCCTGCATCACGTGTCACTGGGAGACTTCCTCCAGCTGGTCGCGGAAGTGCACGACGGGCGCAGGCACGTCCGACACCCCGCCTTCGAAGATCCGCCGCGGCGTGATCCCCGGCCCGTAGACCGCCGCATCCGCATCGTCGTCAACGCGCAACGCGGCGCCATCCAGCGACACGCCGGCGAACAGGCCGCGCGAGCGCGAATAGGAATAGATTTCCGCCTGCATCGCCGCGTCCGTGGAGGCATTCAGGTTGCGCCCGACCGGCCCGGCCGCGGCATGCGCGTCGGCGCCGATCGTGAACTTGCCGTTGACGATCGAGTCCACGCCGCGGCGGGTGCGGAACACCAGCACCACGTCGGTCGAGGACACGCCGGCCTGGAAGCCCACGCTGCCGCCGGTCAGCGAGATGAACACCGGGTTGGACCAGGTGCCGTCGGGCGACTTCACCGAGATGAGTCCGTCGCCGTGACGGCCGCCGAACACCAGTCCCACCTTGATCACGTTCGGGATCACCGCGATCGCGTAGGCATCGCGCAAGAGATCGTGCGGGATGGATTTGTCCGGCGCCTGCATGATGTCGGCCAGCACGCGCGTGGCGGTCTGCGCGCGGGCGATGGGGGTTTCGGATGCGTGTGCCGCGAAGACGGGCACCAGTAGTGCGAGCGACATGATCAACGCGCGTGCGATTCGATTCGACATGAAGACCCTCCGGGCGGCCGCGATATTCCCGCCGTTCCGGCACAAGCCGGGATGACGAGCACTGCTTTGGCGTGCAGTTTGGGCCGTGGCGTCTCACTCTCCGCTTAACGCGCGGCCCGGCTGTGGCAGACTGCGCGGATTGGCGGGAGTTCCTCGAACCACAATGCGTTACATCGGTTTCGAACAATCCGCACGCGACCGCGCCGACGGCGCAGCGGTGCTGCTGGTCAATCTCGGCACGCCGACCGCACCCACGCCGCGCGCGCTGCGCAAATACCTCGCCGAGTTCCTGTCCGACCCGCGGGTGGTGGAACTGCCGCGCGCGCTGTGGTGGCTGATCCTGCACGGCTACATCCTGCGCGTGCGGCCGCGCCGCTCGGCCGAGGCCTACGCCAAGGTCTGGACGCACGAAGGCTCGCCGCTGGCGGTGTTCAGCGCGCAACTGAAGCAGGCCGTGCAGGACGAAATCGCAAAGCACGCGCGCGACGTGCGCGTGGAGCTGGCGATGCGCTATGGCGCACCGTCGGTGCGCGACACGCTGCTCGCCTTGCAGCGCGAGGGCGTGCAGCGCGTCCTGGTGCTGCCGCTGTATCCGCAGTATTCCGGTGCGGCATCCGGCTCGGTGCTGGATGCGCTGGCCGACACGATCAAGGCGCTGCGCTGGCCGCCGGAGGTTCGCACGCTCAACGATTACCACGACGACGCGGGCTACCTCGCCGCGCTTGCGTCCAGCGTGCTGGCGCACTGGGCGCAACATGGGCGTGCGCAGAAGCTGCTGCTGAGTTTCCACGGCCTGCCGGAGGCATGCGTGCGCGCGGGCGATCCGTACTTCCAGCAGTGCCACGAAACGGCGCGGCGCCTGCGCGAGGCGCTGGGCATGATCGAGGGCGAGATGATCGTGGCCTTCCAGTCGCGCGTCGGCGCGCAGCGCTGGCTGCACCCGTACACCGACGAGACGATCGCGGCGCTGCCGAAGCAGGGCGTGAAGTCATTGGACGTGCTGTGTCCGGGCTTCGCGGTGGATTGCCTGGAGACGCTGGAGGAAGTCGCGCTGCGCTATCGGGCGGGGTTCCTCACCCACGGCGGCGAGAGTTTCGCCTACATCCCCGCATTGAACGCGACGCCCGCGCACGCGAGCGTGCTGGCGCAGCTGGCGTTGAGGTATTTGAAAGGCTGGATGGATTGATGCGGGAGCGCATGCTGGACCTGCCTTTGGGCACACTCGCCGCGCTGGAATGGGGCGACCCGGACGCCCCGCCCCTGTTCGCGCTGCACGGCTGGCTGGACAACGCGGCGAGTTTCGCCGCGCTGGCGCCGCTGCTCGCGGAGCATTTCCGCGTGATCGCGCCGGACATGCCCGGCCACGGCCGCAGCGCGCACTTGCCGCCGGGCGCGACGCGTTATCACGTGGTGGACTACGTGGATCACGTGCTGGACGCCGCGGACGCGCTGCAACTGCCACGCTTCCGCCTGCTCGGGCACTCATTGGGCGCGGGCGTGGCGAGCCTCACCGCGGCGGCCGCGCCCGCACGCGTCGAGAAACTGGCACTGATCGAAGGACTCGGTCCGCTGGCCGACGACGGTTCGCACACGCTCGCGCGCTGGCGCGAAGCGGAAGCGCAGCGCAGCGCCGGCCGGCGCGCGCCGCGCGTATTCAAGAGCGTGGATGAGGCGCTCGCCGCGCGGGTGGCGGTCGGCGATCTGGCTGCAGCCGAAGCGCGCGCGCTGGTGGAACGCAGCCTGCGCGAAGTCGAAGGCGGCTACGTGTGGAGCAGCGACGCGCGCTTGCGCCTGCCGACGCCGTTGCGCATTGACGAATTGCAGTTGCGGCGGCTGCTTGCCGGCATCGAGGCGCCGACGCTGATGCTGCTGGCCGATCCGGAAACGCCCTACCTGCCACGCGCGATGATGGAAGCGCGCGCGGCGTGCGTGCCCGACATCCGCATCGAGCGGATCGCCGGGCGGCATCACCTGCACCTGCAACACCCGCAGGAGGTCGCGGAGCGGGTGTCGCGATTCTTGTAGGACTCGCGGCCGTGGGTAGGGCGGGTTTCAACCCGCCACTCCGAACCACCACGGCTCGGCGGGTCAAGACCCGCCCTGCGGTTCTGCGATGAGCCGCCTGCGCGAAGCGCCGTTTCTCGTCACGCCGAAATCGCCAGCCGCTCCGTCCCGTAGATCCGCGCGGTGATCAGGCCGGCAATCAATGTTGCGATGAACCCGCAGACCAGCGCGATCCCGATGTCGCCCATGCCGATCGTGCGTCCGCGCAGCAGCTCGCTGATGCCGATCTGCTGGCCGAGCAACGGCACCGCATACATCCAGGTCGCGGGCTTGACCGGCATGAAGCTCATCAGCATGGACGGCAGGATCGGCAGGATCATCAGCAGGCTCAAATAGGTCTGCGCCTCGCGGTAGCTCTTGGCGAACGCCGCGACCAGCGTCTGCAGCACCGCGAACAGCGCCAGCAACGGCAGCTCCAGCAGCAGTGTCCTGCCGATGAATGCCGCACCGAGGTCGAACGACATGCCGAGCTTCTCGGCCGGCATGAAATGCCCGGCCACCGCGAATCCGATCGCGCACAGCACCAGGCTCGCCAGCGAGAACGCGCAGATCGCGCCCAGCTTGCCGACCAGGATGCGCCAGCGCGCCACCGGATTGGCGAACAGCGGTTCCAGCGACTGCCGCTCGCGCTCGCCGGCCGTGAGGTCAATGGCGAGATACATGCCGCCCACGAAAATCGCGATCACGAAGAAGTACGGCAGGATGCCGAACACCAGCCCGGAGCGCGACTGCGGCGTGGACTGGTCGCGGTCCGCGATCACGATCGGCGTGGCGATTCCGGGCGACAGGCCGCGCGCGACCAGCCGCATCGCGCCCTGCTCGCGGATGTAGTTCTTCAGCATGCCCTCCAGCCGCTCGCGCGGCGTGCTGGTTCCGGTCTGCGAGGCGTCGTAGATCATCTCCACCTGCGCCGGTTCGCCCTTCGTCCAGGCCTTGGCGTAATCGGCAGGGATGCGCAACACCACGTCCGCATCGCGGTTGCGCACGGCCGCATCCGGATCGCCGACCGCCGGTTGCGGATCCAGGCCCTGCTGCTTCAGCGCATTGACCAGGTTGGGCGCGTATTGCGCGCCGATCACCGGCACCTTCAGCGGCCCTTCGGCCTTGGCCATTTCGCGGTTGATCATCACGTTCATCAGCACCACGAACATCAGCGGCCCGAACAGCGGGGCGTAGATCAGCGCGCTCATCACCGTGCGCTTGTCGCGCAGGTTTTCCCTGACCTCCTTCCACCACACCGCCGCGATGGCGTTGATGCGGCGGGCCCGCGGCTGGCGAGCCGTTCCACCGACTGCCGTATTCATGCCGCAAGTCCTTCTTCGCTGCCGATGATCTTCACGAAGGCGTCCTCCAGGTTCGATTCGCCGGTCTGCGCGCGCAGCGCGTCGGGCGTTTCATCCGCGACCACGCGGCCGCGCGCGATCACCACGATTCGATCGCAGAGCGCGGCGACCTCCTGCATGATGTGGCTGGAGAACAGCACGCAGCGGCCCTCGCTTTTCAGGTGCTGCATGAAGCGGCGCAGCCCGCGCGTGCTCATCACGTCCAGCCCGTTGGTCGGCTCGTCGAGGATGATGTTCTTCGGATCGTGCACCAGCGCGCGGGCGATCGCGGTCTTGACGCGCTGGCCCTGCGAGAAACCCTCGGTGCGGCGATCCAGGATGTCGCGCATCTCCAGCGCGTCGGCGAGCGCGTCGCGACGCGCGCGCATGGTCGCATCGGCGATGCCGTGCAGGCGTGCGAAGTATTCGATGTTCTCGCGCGCGGTCAGGCGCTTGTACAGTCCGCGCGCGTCCGGCAGCACGCCGAGCACGCGCCGCACCGCCACCGGATCGCGCGCGGCATCCATGCCGTCCACCAGCACCTGGCCGGAATCCGGCTCCATCAGCGTATAGAGCATGCGCAGCGTGGTGGTCTTGCCGGCGCCGTTGGGACCGAGCAGGCCGGTGATCTCGCCGTCGCGCGCGGTGAACGACACGCCGTCCACGGCTTTCACCTCGCCGAAGGCCTTGTGGAGATTCCTGACTTCGATCATCGCGTACTCCGTCCAGCCGTCGGTAGATCCACGAGGCCATAGCGAACGTGTTGTCGAGCCCCTGCAAGGGCGCGCACCGTGCAAGAGATCACGCGGATCATGGCGCGGCTCCATTGAAATTGACGAACGCGGGCACCGGCCCGATCTGCTTGACGCACGCCGCATCCAGTTGCTTCGGCTGCAGGTTGCTGACGAACTGGTCCACCAGCTTCGGCACGCAACCGCGCACCAGGATGCTGTGGCCCATGCCGTGGGCGACCAGCGAACGCGCATCGCTCAACCCTTTCAGCACCTCGTCGGCGTAGCGCGGGGGCGTGACCGGATCGCGCTCGCCGGAGAGCAGCAGGGTCGGGATGGACGACTTGAACGGCGCGTGGAAGTCCGCGGGACGCGTACCGTGCGGCCAGACCGAGCATTCGGCCTTGATCGCGTCCACGATCTCGCTTCCGAGGATCGTGCCGGCATCCTGCGGGCGCGGTTGCATGAGGTCGGCGTCTTCGGCGCAGATCACCGACAACTGCATGCCGGCGTTCATCGCCGAATCCAGGCTGCCGGCCAGGATCTGCGACTGCCCCATCAGCGGCGCGTAATCGCCCTTGCCCGCCTGCGCCACGGTCAACGGCAGCAGGGCCGCGGTTTCGGCGTTGTAGGAGAACAGCCGTACCACGCCGGCGAGCGTATCGGCCGTGACCGGCTTGTCCATGGGCTGGAACGTCGTCGGATTCGGGAAGCTCGCCTGCGCCGCCTGCGCGCGCAGCTTGTCGTGCAGTGCATGCACCGCCGCGTACGGGTCGCCGAAGGCGGCCTTGCACGCGGGCGTGGCGATGCACGCATCCGATTGCAGCTTCAGCGCGCGCTCGAGGTTGCCGGCGAAATCTTCGCCGAGGACCAACTGGTTCGGGACCACGCCGTCCAGCACGATGCTGCGCACCGCGTCCGGGTGCGCGCCGGCGTACTGCTGCGCCATGCGCGTGCCGTAGGAGATCCCGACCAGGTCGAATTCCGGATCGCCGAGCGCGTGCCGCACTGCTTCCAGGTCGGCCACCGCATCGGTGGTGGTGTAGTAGCGTGGATCGGACGTCTTCTCCACTTCGGCCAGGCACTGCGCGGTCTGCGCGCGCACGCGATCGGCCTCGAACGGCCGGCCGGCGTCGGCCTGCATCGCCTTGGCGGCCTGCGGGCAGTCCAGCGGGTGCGAGCCGCCGGTGCCGCGCTGGTCGAGCAGAAGGATGTCGTGATGCTTGCGCAAGGCGGCGAACGCCGGCGCGATCTGCGCATAGCTCTCCGTGGCGGCTTCGCCCGGGCCGCCGGCGAGATACACCACGATGTCCCTGGCTGCGACCTGGGCATCACTCTTCACGATCGCGAGCTTCAGCCCGATCTTGCGCGAATGCGGATCGGCACGGTTTTCGGGCACTTCAAAGGGCGCGCAGTACGCGGCCGTGGTCGCCGCGCTGCCGAGTTGCTTCAACTCGCAGGGCTTGAGCGTCAGGCTGCCAAGCTTCAGCACGTCCACAGGCTGGGCGCCGCTGGGGGCGGGAGGCTGGACCGTCGGCGGCGGCTCGCCATGCGCCTTGTGCCGCGTCATCAGCGGCACGCCGATCGCCACGGCGATCGCTATCCAGAGTCCGACGCGGCTGTTGCGCTTCATCGTGCTTCCCCATCAAGGAAAATCGTTTCGATGCGCGAGCCGAACAGCCGCGCGATCTTGAAGGCCAGCGGCAGGCTGGGGTCGTACTTGCCGGTTTCGATGGCGTTGATCGTCTGTCGCGAGACGTCCAGCCGCTCGCCGAGTTCGGCCTGCGACCAGGCGTGTTTCTCGCGCAATTCGCGAACGCGGTTTTTCATCGCGCGCGGTACCGCCACTTGTTCCAACCGCACACCAGCCCGTACACCATGCACAGCGCCGGGAACACCAGCAGCAACATCAACCCGCCGTCCACCTTTATCAGCTTCGCGGCAACCAGGAACCCCAGCGCCGCGCTGACCAGCCCGACGACCAGCGCCGAAATGCCGGTCGCTTCCAGATGCTGGCGTCGCTCCAGTTCGTCGCAGCCGAGCACGAAGCGCACCACGGCGACCATCGCCCAGGTCAACGGCACCATCGGCAACAGGGCGATGACGGCTTTCAGCCAGACGACGCTCTCGTGCTTGTGCAACGGCCACACGTACAGCATCACCAGCATGTAAAGGATCATCGGCGGCACGAAGCCGCGCGTCAGGCGATGGTCTATTTCGCGGTTGCGCTCGTTGATGACCGCCCGGCTCGAATAGCTGAGCAGCGGCATCGAAATCCCGAACGCGAGCAGGCCGAGCACCACGCCCGCCGTGCTGCCACGAATCAGCAACCAACAGGCCAGGGCATACAAGCAGGCGCTTGCGCCCAGTGCGGCCCAACGCTGCCAGCGAGGCCAATCCACCATTCTCTTCACGAACATCGCCCCCGGGCGAAATCGCGCCATGTAAAGCTTGCTTGACATCGAGGTTAAGGGCGCGAACCGGGCCTGTCAAGCGTCCTTGACATGACGGCGGAATCAGGATCGAAGATAAGCGGGCGCTAAGCGGCTGCCGGCACGCTCGGCGGATGCGCGCCAAGAACATCGCATGGGTCTTCGTGTCCGCGCTGCTGGCCGGCTGCGCGACGTATCGCCCGTTGCCGCTGGACTCCGCGCAGCGGCAGGAGAAGCTCGCCGACATCACCGTGCCGGCCGCCTCCATGCCGGTTCCGGCGTTGCGCGCGCACCGGTTCGATCCTTCCGACGGACTGGATGTCACCGAAGTCGCGATGCTGGCGGTGGCCAACGATCCGGATCTTCGTTCGCAGCGCGACGATCTTTCCGTCTCGCGGGCGCAGGCGTTCGCCGCCGGGCTGCTGCCCGATCCGGACCTCAGCTACGAACACGACCGACCCGACCCGAACCAGGCGGAGGACACGCCCGCGTTCAACCTGGGACTGACCTGGAACCTTGGCGACCTGCTGACGCGCTCGGCGCGTGTCGTTTCCGCGAAAGCCGGAACGCGCCAGGTGCACCTGGATTTGCTGTGGAGCGAGTGGCAGACGATCGCGCAGGCGCGCACGTTGTTCGGCAAGGTGTATTCGCTGCGCGCACTGGTCGCGCGATTGCAAGCCGAACACGATGCCCTCGCGCCGATCATGCAATTCGTGCAACGCGCATTGAAAGCCGGCGACCTCACCTACGACAGCGCCAGTGCCGGGCTGAATGCTGCTGCCGACGTGGACAACAAGCTCGTGGATGCGCAGGGCCGGCTCGACCAGGCCGAACACGACCTGCACAACCTGCTCGGCCTGGACAATTCGGTCGTGCTGCACCTGGTTGGCCCTCCGTACACCGTGGATCCGGACCCCGCGCAGGCGAAGCAGGCGCTTGCGCAGATGAGCCGACGCCGCCCCGACCTGCTCGCGCTGCAGGCCGGCTACGCAGCGCAGGAACAGAAACTGCGCGCGGCGGTGCTGGCGCAATTCCCGGCGATCACGGTCGGCTTCACCCGCGCCCGCGACACCAGCGACATCCATACTTCCGGCTTTTCGGTCGGGCTTTCGCTGCCGATGTTCGACGGCAACCGCGGCAATATCGCCATCGAGCGCGCCACCCGGCAGAAACTGCACGACGAATACGAGGCGCGCCTGCAAGCCGACCGCAACGACGTCGCGCTGCTGCTGAAGCAGGTGCAAGGCTTCGATGCGCAGCTCCCCGCGATGCGCGCGCATGCCGTGCAACTGGCGAAAGCGCGCGATGCCGCGCAGCGCGCCTACGACAACGGCCTGCTGGACTGGCCGACCTATCTTTCCATCCGCGCCAGCTCGCTCGCCGCCGATACCGACCTGCTCACCGCAGAGCAGGATGCCGACGAGCAGGCGATCGCGCTGGATGCGCTGGTCGGCGCGTGGCCGGAAGCGCCGACCGCCGGAACAGATCAAGAGCCATGGTCCGCCCATGAACGCAAATAAGAGCGAAGGAATTCAAATCTGCCTGCAGTATTCGCGTTCGTTCGCGTTTATTTGCGGACTGACGCTTTTGCTGGCTGCCTGCTCCGGCGGCACCCTCTCCGACGAGGAAGCCCAGGCGCCGGTCGCGGTGCAGGCCGCCATGCCGGTGCGACAGACGTTCAACGCCTACGTCGAGGCCTACGGCACGCTGAGCGGCGATACGCGCCGCGCGCAGGCACTGACGCTGCCGCAGGCCGGGCAGATCGTCGCCGCCGAGGTCACGCCCGGCCGGCGCGTACGCAAGGGCCAGCCGCTGCTGCGTATCGCCACCGATCCCAACGCGGTCAGTGCCTACCGGCAGGCGGCGAACGCAGTGGACCAGTCACGCGCCGAGCTGGCGCGCACGCAGCGCCTGCATGACGAGAAGCTCGCCACCAATTCGCAACTGGATGCCGCGCGCAAGGCGCTGGCCGACGCGCAAGCCGCGCTGGCCGCGCAGGCGAAGCTCGGCGGTGCCCAGGCAATCACCACGCTCACCGCACCCGCCGACGGCGTGGTCACCGCGCTGGACGCGCAGCTCGGCGAGCGCGTCGCGGCCGGCGCCAAACTGATCGAATTCACGCCGCGGGGCGGGCTTGCCGCATTGCTCGGCGTGGATCCGGAGCAGGCTTCCCGCATCCGTCCGGACATGCCGGTGGTGCTCCATGCCGTGTACGGCGACACGACGCTGCAAGGCAAGGTCGCGAGCGTGGCCGATGCGGTGAGTCCGCAATCGCACCTGGTCGAGGTGCTGGCAAGCGTCGCCGATCCGGCTGGGCTGGCCGCGGGCAGCGCCTTGTCCGGAAAAATCGCCGTCGCACAATTCCAGGCCTGGGCGGTGCCGCGCAACGCGCTGCTCAATGACCAGAAGGGCGATTACGTCTTCCAGATCGAGCGTGGCAGGGCACGGCGCGTGGACGTGCACGTCGTCGCGCCGGCCGGCGATCCCGTTGGCGTGGACGCCAAGCTGGATGCGCACGCGCCGGTGGTCACGCTCGGTGCGTACGAGCTGTCCGACGGCGATGCGGTATGTGCTTCCCCCTCTCCCTTCGGGAGAGGGTGCCCGAAGGGCGGGTGAGGGCACGACGTAATGCAGCATTTCGCATTGCACCGAACCCTCACCCCTGCCCCTCTCCCGAGGGGAGAGGGGTTCGATCCCGCGACGCTGCGCGTTGCAGGTGAGCCATGAGCATCACCCTCTGGATGCACGCGCACCGGCGCTCGCTGCTGTTCCTGTGCGCGATCCTGGCGCTGGGTGGCGTGCTGGCCGCGCTGAACCTGCCGGTATCGCTGTTTCCCGACGTGTCGTTTCCGCGGGTGCGCATCACGCTGGATGCGGGCGACCGTCCCGCCGGCCAGATGGTGGTCGCGGTGACCACGCCGGTCGAGGAAGCGATCCGGCGCGTGCGCGGCGTGCGCGACGTGCGTTCGGCGACCAGCCGCGGCAGCGCCGAGATCAACGTCACCTTCGACTGGGGCGAGGACATGAGCCGCGCCTTCCTCGACGTCAACGCCGCAATGGGCGAAGTCCTGCCCGACCTGCCCGCCGGCACGCGCACCGAAACCGAGCGCCTGGATCCGACGGTCTTCCCGGTCCTCGCCTACAGCCTGCGCTCGAAGACGCTGTCGCCCACGCAGTTGTACGACCTCGCGCAATACCAGTTGCGGCCGCTGGTCAGCAGCGTCGGTGGCGTGGCCCGCGTGGACGTGCAGGGCGGCGCGGTCGGCGAATACCACGTGGACGTGGATGCGGACAAACTGCGCGCGCAAGGCTTGACGATGGACGAGGTGGTGCGTGCAGTCGGGCACGCGGCCGACATTTCCGCGCTGGGCCGGCTCGCAGATCACTACAAGTTGTTCCTGCTGCTGGCGAACAACCAGCCCACTTCGCTCTCCGCGCTGCGCGACGTCGTGCTGCGTGCCGACGCCCACGGCGTGGTGAAGGTCGGCGATATCGCGAATGTGAGCGCGGGTGCGCAACCGCAGTGGGTACGCGTGAATGCCGACGGCCAGCCCGCGGTGCTGATGCAGGTCTACCAGCAACCCGCGGCCAACAGCGTGCAGATGGTGGACGAGGTCAGGGCGCGGCTGGACGGTTACCAGTCGCAGCTCCCGCGCGGGGTGAAGATCGCCGCCTGGTACGACCAGACGCAACTGGTGCGCGGCGCCGCGGGCAGCGTGCGCGACGCCATCCTGGTCGGCATCGTGCTGGCGGGACTGGTGCTGTTCGTGTTCCTGCGCAACACGCGGGTGATCTTCGTCGCGATGCTGGTGGTGCCGGCGACGCTCGCGATCGCCGTGCTGCTGCTGTCCGTGCTGCACATGAGCTTCAACATGATGACGCTCGGTGGCATGGCGGCGGCAGTCGGCCTGGTTATTGACGACGTGATCGTGATGCTGGAGCACATCATGCGCCGGCTGCGCGATGCGTCCGGACACGTGCACGAACGCATCGCGAGCGCAGCCTGGGAATTCACGCGGCCGCTGACCGGCTCCTCGCTCGCCACCATCGTGATCTTCCTGCCGCTGGCGTTCCTGACCGGCGTGACCGGCGCGTTCTTCAAGGCGTTGTCGCTGACGATGGCGAGCGCGCTGGTGATTTCGTACCTGCTGGCGTGGATCGCCGTGCCGCTGCTGGCGGAGCGCTTCATTGACGAGCGCCACGCGCGCGAGCATCCGCCGACCCGCTTCGCGCAACGCGCGCTGCAAGGCTACGAACGTACGCTCGGGCGCGTGTTGCGCCGGCCCGCGTTGCTGCTGGTCGGGGTGATCCCGCTGCTGCTGCTCGGCTTGATCGCCTGGCGCTCGGTCGGCAC
>DASVDY010000089.1:0-5138 GCA_036380855.1 Rhodanobacteraceae bacterium | reverse complement strand
TCAATCGCGTAGCGGCGATCGTGGCCCGGGCGGTCGGCGACGAATTCGATCAGCGATTCGCGCCTGCGCCCGTCGGGCAGCGGGCGGCGCTCGTCGAGCAGCGCGCAGATCGTCTTCACCACGTGGATGTTCTCGGCTTCCGCGTCGCCGCCGACGTTGTAGGTCTCGCCCACGCGACCGGCCTCCAGCACGCGCCGGATCGCCGCGCAATGGTCGAGCACGTACAGCCAGTCGCGCACGTTCCTGCCGTCGCCGTACACCGGCAGTTTCTCGCCGGCCAGCGCACGCGCAATGATCAGCGGGATCAGTTTTTCGGGGAACTGGTACGGCCCGTAATTGTTCGAGCAGTTGGTGGTCAGCACCGGCAGGCCGTAGGTGTGGTGGAACGCGCGCACCAGGTGGTCCGATGCCGCCTTGGACGCGGAGTACGGCGAGTTCGGCGCATAGGGCGTGGTTTCGGTGAACTTGCCGGTCGCACCGAGCGAGCCATACACCTCGTCGGTGGAGACGTGCAGGAAGCGGAACGCCTCGCGCGCCGGGCCTTGCAGCGATTTCCAGTAGTCGCGCGCGCATTCGAGCAGGTTGAGCGTGCCGACCACATTGGTTTCGACGAACGCGGCCGGCCCGTCTATCGAGCGATCCACGTGCGATTCGGCGGCGAAATTGACGATCGCATCCGGGCGGTGCTCGGCCAGCAGCCGCGCCACCAGCGCGCGATCGCCGATGTCACCGTGCACGAAGGTATGGAGCGGATTGCCCTCCAGCGGCTGCAGCGTGTCGAGATTGCCGGCGTAAGTCAGCTTGTCCAGGTTGACCACGCGCAAGCCGTCGGCCACCGCCGCCAGCACGAAATTGCCACCAATGAACCCGGCACCGCCGGTAACCAGCACAGTCTTGTTCATCCGCCCGTCCCGCGGCGCAAGCGCGTCGCCAAAGCGCGCCATTTTGCCAGAACAGGAATGTGATCTGCGTCACAGCCCATTTCCGACTTGGCACGGTCCCTGCTGTGACAATTCGCAACAAATCGCCAACCGGCGCGTCAGGAAAGGGGATTCTCCATGCGCACGTTGCAACGCGGTTTCACCTTGATCGAGCTGATGATCGTGGTCGCGATCATCGCCATCCTCGCGGCCATCGCCATTCCCGCCTACCAGGATTACGTGATCCGGTCGCAGGTGTCGGAGGGCATGGTGCTGGCCGACGGGGCCAAGGTGGCGGTGTGGGACTTCGTGAGCAACCACGGCACCATGCCCAAGAGCAATGAATCGGCAGGGCTGCCTTCAGCGGCCTCCATCTCCGGGAAGTACGTTTCGCAGGTATCGGTGGCAGGCGGCCTCATCACCGTGACCTACAACGGTCCGGAGTCGAATACGGCGATCAAGACCGACACGCTGCAGCTGTCCCCAAACCTGATGGGCGGCAGCATCAAGTGGGCGTGCAAGAGCGGGATGCCGGGCAAGTACCTGCCCTCGTCCTGCCGGTCCTGATCCACTCGGTCCGGCTGACACTTCGCGTCACACGTTTGTCCCCGTCGCGTCAGGAAGTCGCTGATTCAATGTTCAATTGCGTGTATCGGTTCACACTTTCTTGCAAATGAATCCCGAATACAATCTGGCACGGAAGCTGCACCGATTTTCCCCGAGCTTCCGCTCGTCTGGCCGGCTGGCCAGGGAGGCGGGCCCGCAAGGTCCGAAACAAGGGGCTTTGAGCTTCAGGGGTATCCCCAAGGTTAGCTAGCCAACGCAGCAGAGAGGAAAACATCACATGAAAACCATGCAGAAAGGCTTCACCCTGATCGAACTGATGATCGTGGTCGCGATCATCGCCATCCTGGCCGCCATCGCCATCCCGGCCTACCAGGATTACGTGGTGCGTTCGCAGGTGTCGGAAGGCATGTCGCTGGCCGACGGCGCCAAGACGGCGGTGGCCGAGTTCTACAGCAACTACGGCCATTACCCGCTGAACAACACGTCCGCCGGGCTGGCGCCTGCGGCCAGCATCGTGGGCAAGTACACCACCGGGCTTGACGTCAGCACCAAGGTCGGAACGATCCAGGTGACGTTCGGCAACAAGGCCAACACCAAGATTGCAGGAGATATCTTGGTCCTGTCCTCCGTCGCCAAGGGCGGCAGCACCGAATGGCACTGCAGCAGCAACGGCGGCACCACCATTCCGGAGAAGTACCTGCCGTCTTCCTGCCGCGGTTCGGGCAACTGATCGAAGGCAAGTTGATTCAAATCTCGAAGGGCCGCGCAAGCGGCCCTTCTTTTTTGCCTCGCCGCCGCATCGAAGCCGGAATCCATCCGGCATCTCACGTATGCTTTCGCGCCATGACGCATGAACAAGAACAGCAAGCGTGAAAGCAACCGGCGAAGGGCGTGGGACCCGCCGCCGCGAGGCGATCGCATTCATCGTGGCGCTGGCGCTGCTGCTGGCCGCCGGCTGGTTCGCCTACCATCCCGGGCTGTCCGGCGACTTCCTGTTCGACGATTTCGGCAACCTGCCCGCAATCGGTGCGACCGGACCGATTGACCACTGGGCCACGTTCTGGCGCTACATCACGTCCGGCACGGCCGATCCCACCGGTCGCCCGCTGACCCTGCTCTCGTTCCTGCTTGACGCACGCGACTGGCCGGCCTCACCGCGCCCGTTCAAGATCACCAACGTGCTGCTGCACCTGTTGAACGGCGCACTGCTGGCCACCGTGCTGCTGCGGCTCGGACGCGCGCTGCGACTCGAGGAAACGCGTGCACGAATGGCGGCGCTGTTTGGCACCGGCGCGTGGCTGCTGCATCCGCTGCTGGTTTCGACGACGCTCTACATCGTGCAGCGCGAAGCGATGCTGCCCGCGACTTTCGTGCTGATCGGCCTGTACGGCTGGATGGCATCGCGCGACGCGTTCGGCCAGGGGCACGTGCGCCGGGGCTTCGCCGGAATGCTGCTGTCGGCCTGGGGCTGCACCCTGCTCGCCACGCTGAGCAAGGCGAACGGAGCGTTGCTTCCGTTGCTGCTGTTGCTGGTCGAGTGGATCGTGCTGGCGCCCAGCCGGCCGATGCCGACACCGGCAGCCGGGCACCGGCTTCGACGCGCGGTGTGGATCCTGCTGGCGCTGCCGACGGCGCTGCTCGCGGCATGGCTGCTGCTCGGCATTCCGGGTCAGGTGCGCGGCGCCCGAGAGGTCCGCGACTGGACGATGGGCCAGCGCCTGCTGACCGAACCGCGCGTGATCGTTGATTACCTGCGCCTGCTGTTCGTGCCGCATGCGCATTCCAGCGGGTTGTTCAACGACGCATTCCCGGTCTCCACCGGCTGGTTGCATCCGGGCTCGACGCTGCCGTGCGTGCTGGCCGTGCTGGCACTGATCGGCGCGGGTTTCGCCCTGCGCCGTCGCGCACCCGCCGTGGCGCTGGCGCTGCTGTTCTATTTCGCCGCGCAACTGCTGGAGAGCGGCTGGATTCCGCTGGAGCTGTACTACGAACACCGCAATTACCTGCCTTCCATGCTCCTGTTCTGGCCGATCGGCATCGGCCTGGGCACGCCCGGCGCCCTGCGCTGGCTGCGCGGCCTGGTCGCCGCGGCGATCCTGGTCTGGCTTGCGAGCCTCACGTTGCAACGCGCCTCGCTTTGGGGGAACGGTTACAAGCAGGCGCTGGTCTGGGTCGCGCTCAACCCGGATTCGGCGCGTGCGCAAGCCTACGCAGCGCAGTACGACATGCAGCGTGGCCGCCCGCGACTCGCCGCCGCGCGGTTGCGCAATGCGCTGGACGCGCATCCGCACGACCTGCAGATTCCGGTGAGCCTGATCGGCGCGGAGTGCCAACTGGACGCGCTGCGCCCGCAGTCCCTGCAGGCCGCGCGGCGCGCGCTGGCCACCACGCGCGTGGGCGGCACGCTCGGGTTCGACTGGCTCAATTCCGCCATCGAGATGGCGAAGGCCCGCCAGTGCCGCGGCCTGGATTTCGCCGCCGTGCAATCGCTGCTGGATGCCGCACGCGGCAATCGCTACTGGCAAAAGGTCCCGGGCCGCCAGCAGGACCTTGCGCACCTGCAAGGCATGCTCGATCTCGCGGAAGGCAAGCCGCAGGATGCTCTGCGCGAATTCGATCGGGCGCTGGCCCTGGAGCCGCGTCCCGGCTCCGCACTGGAGCAGGCTGCCATGCTGGGTGCCAGCGGCGAACCGAAGCTGGGCCTGGAACACCTCGACTATTTCGCGACGCTTGCGCCTGGACCCGAGCCCGGCTGGAGCATGGCGCGGATCCATGCGTGGGTGCTGCATCATCAGCATTACTGGGAGCACGAGATCGCCCGGCTGCGCTCGACCCTGGCGGCGGACGCGGCGAAACCGGACGGCGACACGGCCCCTCAACAGGATTGACGATGCGAACCACCCCGAGAACGATCACCGCGCTCGTACTCGCCGCCGCACTGGCGATCACCGCGCTGGTGTACTGGCCCGGCCTTTCGGGCGGCTACGTGTTCGATGATTACCCGAACATCGTGGACAACGCCGGCGTGCATGTCACGCATTCCACGCTGGCCAACTGGGCCAATGCGGCGTGGTCCTCGCCCGCAAGTACTTTCCACCGGCCGCTTGCCTCGCTGACTTTCGCGGCAAACTGGTTCTTCAGCGGCGCCGATCCGATGCCGATGAAAGCGGTGAACATCGGCATCCACCTGCTCAATGGCCTGCTCCTGTATTTCATGCTGCGCGAACTGCTGCGCGCATGGCAGGCACGGCGCGGCGAAGAGGTCATTGACGAACCGGCCGCGCAGCGGCTTGCGTTGCTTGTAGCCGCGTGCTGGCTGCTGCTGCCGATCAACCTGATGGCGGTGCTGTACGTGGTGCAGCGCATGGAAAGCCTGTGCCAGGTGTTCGTGCTGGCCGGGCTGTGGGCCTATCTGCGCGGGCGGCACCGGATGCTGGCCGCCACCGATGCCACCGGCGAGCGCAGCGGCTTCGTGCAGGCGACACTCGGCATCGTGCTCGGCACCGGCATTGGCCTGTTGTCCAAGGAATCGTCGGTGCTGCTGCCGGTCTACGCGTTCCTGGTGGAATGTACTCTGCTCGGTTTTGCATCACGGAGCAGGCCGCGCGACCGGCGGATGCTGGGACTGTACGTCTTCGTGTTGTTGCTGCC
>DASVDY010000088.1:0-6008 GCA_036380855.1 Rhodanobacteraceae bacterium | reverse complement strand
CGAGCAATGACCCGCAGGCGCAGTTCCTGTGGGCGAGCTTCCGCGACCTGTTCCATTACAGCGCGTACCACCTGGCCGACATCGCCGAAACCGCGCGCGACGTGGACTTCGCCATCCGCTGGGGCTACGGCTGGAAGCTCGGGCCGTTCGAGACCTGGCAGGCGGCCGGCTGGCAGCAGGTCGCGCAATGGATCGGGGAGGACATCAAGGCCGGCAAGGCGATGAGCAATGCGCCGCTGCCGGCGTGGGTCACCGATGGCCGCAAAGGCGTTTATACGTCCGAGGGCGCCTGGTCGCCGCGTGCCAACAAGGCCCTGCCCCGCTCGACCGCACCGGTTTATCGCCGGCAACTGTTCCCCGATCCGGTGCTGGGCGAGAAGTTCGACCAGGGCAGGACGGTCTGGGAGAACGACGGCGTGCGGCTGTGGACGCTGGGCGACGACGAGATCGGCATTGTCTCGTTCAAGACCAAGATGAACACGGTCAACGACGCGGTGCTGGATGGCCTGCAGCGCGCGGTGGAGGAAAGCGAAAAGCAGCTGAAGGCGATGGTGATCTGGCAGGCCAGCGACAAGGCCTTCTCCGCCGGCGCCGACCTGAAGGGTGCGCTCGGCCTGCTGAAGGAAGGCAAGGCCGCGCAACTGGAAGCGATGATCGCCAATTTCCAGCGCACCAGCATGCGCATGAAGCATTCGCTCGTGCCGGTCGTGGCCGCGATCCGCGGACTTGCGCTGGGCGGCGGCTGCGAATTCCAGATGCATTCGGCGCGCACTGTCGCGGCTCTGGAAAGCTACATCGGCCTGGTCGAGGCGGGCGTGGGCCTGCTGCCCGCGGGCGGCGGCCTGAAGGAGATCGCCGAGCGCTGTGCGGCGCATTCGCCGGGCGACGATCCGTTCGACCAGGTGAAGAGGTATTTCGAAGTCGTCGCGATGGCGAAGACGTCCACCAGCGCGCTCGAAGCCAAGCAGATGGGCCTGCTGCGCGAATCCGACGTGGTGGTGTTCAACGCGCACGAGCTCCTGTACGTGGCGAAGAATGTGGCGGACTCACTGGCCGAATCGGGCTGGCGCCCGCCCCTGCCCGCGCGCGAGATCGCCGTCGCCGGCGATGTCGGCACCGCCACGATCAAGGCGCAGCTGGTCAACATGCGCGCCGGCAATTTCATCTCCGACCACGACATGGAGATCGCCACGCGCATCGCCGACACCTTGTGCGGCGGCAACATCGAACGCGGTTCGAAAGTGGACGCGGAATGGCTGCTGGACCTGGAGCGCCGGCACTTCATCGAGCTGGCGCAAAGCTCCAAAACCCAGGAGCGCATCGCGCACACGATGACGACCGGGAAACCGCTCAGGAATTGACGGGGACCAGGGACAAGGGACCGGGGACCAGAGAAGCAAAACCGCTTCTGTTCCACGGTCCCTGGTCCCCGGCACCCGGTCCCCGAAACAGAATCCGAGGAACTCCGATGACCAGACAAATCCAGGACGCCTATATCGTCGCCGCAGTACGCACGCCCGTCGGCAAGGCGCCGCGGGGTGTGTTCCGCAACACCCGCCCGGACGACATGCTCGCATTCGTATTGCGCGAGGCGCTCGAGCAATGCGCCGGCATCGAGCCCGCGCGCATCGGCGACGTGGTGATCGGCTGCGCGATGCCCGAAGCCGAGCAAGGCATGAACGTGGCACGCATCGGCGCGCTGCTGGCCGGCGTGCCGGATTCGGTGCCGGCCATGACCGTCAACCGTTTCTGCTCGTCCGGCGTGCAGGCTGTCGCACTCGCCGCCGAGCGCATCCGCCTCGGCGAGGCCGACCTGATGCTGGCCGGCGGCACCGAGAGCATGAGCATGGTGCCGATGATGGGCCACAAGGTCGCGATGAACCCCGCGATCTTCACCGACGAGAACATCGGCATCGCCTATGGGATGGGCATCACCGCCGAGAACGTCGCGTCCGAATGGAAGATCAGCCGCGAGGAGCAGGACGCCTTCGCGCTGCAGAGCCATCAGCGAGCGCTCGCGGCACAGGATCGCGGCGAGTTCGACGACGAGATCGCAGCCTACCCGCTGGATGACCGCTACCCGGACCTCACCACCCACATGGTGCGCGAGGACAAGCGCGTGATTGGCGCCGACGAAGGCCCGCGCCGCGACACCAGCGCGGAGGCCCTCGCAAAACTGAAGCCGGTGTTCAAGCTCGGCGGCAGCGTCACCGCCGGCAACTCCTCGCAGATGTCCGATGGAGCCGGCGCGGTCCTGCTGGCCAGCGAGGAGGCGATCAAGGACTACGGCCTGACCCCGCTGGCGCGCTTCGTCGGCTACTCCGTCGCCGGCGTGCCGCCGCGGATCATGGGCATCGGTCCGAAGGAGGCGATCCCGAAAGCCCTGAAGGCCAGCGGCATCAGGCAGGATCAACTGGACTGGATCGAATTGAACGAGGCGTTCGCCGCGCAATCGCTGGCGGTGATCAAGGACCTCGGGCTCGACCCGGCCAAGGTCAATCCGCTGGGCGGCGCGATCGCGCTCGGACATCCGCTCGGCGCGACCGGTGCCATCCGCGTCGCCACGCTGGTGCACGGCCTGCGCCGGCACAAGCAGAAGTACGGCATGGTCACGATGTGCATAGGAACCGGGATGGGTGCGGCCGGAATATTCGAAGCTCTTTGAGCGGCGTGAAAGCTACTGCGCTCGGCAGCTCGCGCGCGGCGGTGCTCGGAATCCTCATGTATTGATATATACACTCCGGTTCCTGCGCTCCGGCGCACGCGATCTGCCTTCGCTCGCTACGCTTTCACGCCGCTCTGTTGCTGTGCATGCGCTTCGCGCACGATCAAGAGCGGTCTTGACACGGATGAGCGCGGATCAAGGCGGATAGAGCAGATTCAAGGCTTCTGATCCGTGTCTATCCGTGTTGATCCGTGTCAAAAGCTCTTTTACAGAAGCAGCGCGAACACGAACACGCCGAGCATGGTGAAGGACAGCGCCAGCTTGGCGATCGTCCCGAACAGCAGCCCGATCCAGGTCGCGATGCCCACGTGGGTGGAATGCTCGACGCCGCTGCCGCTGGTGAGCTGGCCGATCGCGGCGCCGATGAAGGGTCCCAGGATCAGTCCCGGGATCCCGAAGAAGATTCCCACGACCGCACCGAAGAACGCACCCCACTGCGCGCGTGGGCTGGCCCCGACCCGTTTGGCGCCCAGCGCGCCCGCGACGAAATCCAGCGCAATGGATATCGCCGCCAGGACCCCAAGCACGATCAACGTGGCCAACCCCACGCGCTCGTAATGCCCGGCCCAGGCGGCCAGCCACATGCCGCCGAACATGATCGGAACCCCGGGCAGGACCGGCAGCACGGTGCCAATGAGGCCGACCGCGATCAGCACCCCGGCGACAAAGTAGTAAATGATGGCCGCGTCCACGCGGCGAGCATAACCGGGCGCTCGCCCGTGCATGCAGCCGGCGCTCCGGCTATTCCGGCAAAGTGACGCCGGACCCGCCCATCGCCTCCGGTAGATCGCGCAGCTTTGGCACGCCGTCCACAATCGGCAACACCGTCTCCTGATAGTTGACGTGTACGGCGGGTGCGAATTCGAAATTCTCGATCACCGCCGCGTACACGTCCACCAAGCCCCAATGCGGGTGCTCGGTCAGCACGTGGCCTCCGCATTGCGTGCACCAACGCCGAACGCTGGCAGGTGTTCTGGCGTAACTGCCAAGCTTGTCGTTGCCACGGGTAACCGAGACCGCGGCATTCGGCCACAGACTGAAGGCGTTCACCGGTCCGGCCGACCAGTGGCGGCAGGATTCGCAATGGCAATAGCCCATTGCTTCGGGTGAGCCGTTCAGGACGACTTCCACCGCGCCGCAGAAGCAGCGCGCCGTATGCGTTTCCGACATGATTTTCTTCCGTGATTGCGCCTGCGAAAGCGATGGCGGGGACAAAATGTGGCAAAACTGCCACGGAGCCTGTGATCCTCTGCCATGCGTTGCACATGGCCGGAACTTTCGTTTTTGCGATCATAGGAAGGGCCGGGTGCACGCACGATGAAGTTTTTGATGTCGAATCCGGCCGGGCCCGTTCGTCGTCCGGACAAGAACGCGTATTCCGCGCGTAACAACAAGGAGAACGACATGCGTTTCATGGTGATCGTCAAGGCGGACCAGAACAGCGAAGCCGGCGTGATGCCGGACACCGAACTGCTCGCCGCCATGGGCAAGTACAACGAGGAACTGGTGAAGGCCGGCGTGATGCTGGCCGGCGAAGGCCTGGCGCCCAGCTCCAAGGGTGTGCGCGTCAAGTTCCAAGGTGGCAAGCGCACCGTGACCGACGGCCCGTTTGCCGAAACCAAGGAGCTGGTCGCCGGCTTCTGGCTGTGGCAGTGCAAATCGTTGGAGGAAGCCGTCGAGTGGCTCAAGCGCGCACCCTTCGACGGCGGCACCGAAGTCGAGATCAGGCAGGTGTTCGAGGCCGAGGATTTCGGCGAGGAATTCACGCCGGAGCTGCGCGAACAGGAGCAGCGCCTGCGCGACCAGATCGCGCAGCAGTGAGGCAAGTCCGGAACGCGGCGCCTCCCCCGCCGCGTTCCGGAAAGTGGATCATCCCTGCGGTTGGACCGGCGAAGCGGGCCTGGCGGCCCGTCGCGGCCGCGGCCACGGGCAGATCATCGGAACCTCGCGCTGGTAGCGGCGGTAGTCGTCGCCGTGCGCCGCGGCGAGGTCGCGCTCCTCGAAGAACTTCACCGCGATCAGGATGTAGCCGGTGGTCGCGATCGCGAACAGCAGGTGGCCGGCGGTCATCCGCGGCGTCGCCCAGAATGCGATCACGAAGCCCAGCATCAACGGATGCCGCACGACGCGATAGTAGAAGTGTTGCTTGAACGCCAGCGGGGTGTACGGCTTGCCGCCCGCGGACAACCAGACCTGGCGCAAGCCGAAAAGATCGAAGTGATTGATCACGAACGTGCCGCTCAGCACGAGCAGCCAGCCGCACGCCGACAGGCCGTACAGCAGGTACACGGCCCAGTCCGGCTGCACGTCCCAGATCACGCCGGGCAACGGCCGCCATTGCCAGAAGAGCAGGATGAGCGCCGCACTGGAGAGCAGTACATAGGTGCTACGTTCCAGGGCGTCCGGCAGCCATGCAGCGAGCCAGCGCTTGAAGCCGCGCCGGGCCATGCCGCTGTGCTGGATGGCGAAGATACCCAGCAGCACGACGTCAATCGCCAGCGCCTTGACCAGACCTCCCGTCTCGTACCCCCGGTCCAGCGTATGCGGGACCGCGATGTCGGCCACGAAACCGATCGCATACAGGAAACTCAGGAAGAAGACGGCGTAGCAGGCCACGCCGTACAACAACACCAGAAAGCCGCGCATGTTCGCACCTCCTCTTGCCGGACAAGCGGATTGTCCTTGACACGAGGAACACCCTCCGCGGGGAAAACGCGACAGACGCCCGGGGGAGCTGGCGCCTGGTGATGAACGTTCCGCGCGAGGGCCCGCCGTGGCGGCGGGCCCCTGCCGAGGAGTGTCAGTGCTTCCGGGCCGGAAGCACGGTCGCGCCGCCCGTCTGCCGGATGAAGGTCGCCACCGGCGATGCGTTGTTGTAGTCGTCCGAGTACACGATCATCTCGCTCCCGTCCAGGTACAGGCCCGGCGCGAAGTATTCGGCGAGATTGCGCGTGCCCGACGCACAACCGGTGCCGTTGGTGCAGATCGCGCCCTGGTGCATCACGCCGGTCGCGGCGGTCTGCGCGAAGGTCGGGATGCGCGCCAGCGCATTCTGCGATTGCGCGAAGTACACCTTCCACTGCGCCGTTGCATCGTTGTTGCTGAGCGCCGGCGTGCCCCACCAGGTGATGTCGATCGCGCCGGGCGCGCCCGCCGTCACCCACGGACCGATCACGCTCTTCGTCCCCGAGCCGTTGGACACGCGCACCGGCGTACTCCAGGTGGCGCCGTAATCCTGCGACGAGGTGAGATATGCGGCGTGGCTGTCGGAATAGACGATGTA
>DASVDY010000087.1:0-3360 GCA_036380855.1 Rhodanobacteraceae bacterium | reverse complement strand
GCGCGGATATCGGCTACATCGCGCATCGCGGCGGCGCGACGCTCGCGCCGTTCCTGCGCCTGGACAACGTGCTCGACCGCCGCTACATCGGCTCGGTGATCGTCAACGACGCCAACGGCCGCTATTTCGAGCCGGGCCCCGGAAGGGGCGTGATGGTGGGGATGAGCATCACGTTCGGAGGAACGTAGGGCGGGTCTTGACCCGCCACTCGATCGGCGGGTCCAGGCCCGCCCTACACCCGATACGCCACCGCCTTCATTACCGCCGACGCACAGCGCATGAGCTGCGGGATCGGCATCGGCAGGTCCACGCCGCCTCGCGCGCGCGCATTCGCGGCGTGTCGTGCTTCTTCGGCCTGCATCTGCGTCAGGATGGCGCGCGAGCGCGCGTCGGATTCGGGCAGGCGCTGCAGGTGCTCGTGCAGGTGCGCTTCCACCTGGCGCTCGGTTTCCACCACGAACCCCAGGCTTGCGTGGTCGCCCAGCGCCGCGGCCAGCGCGCCGATCGCGAAGCTGCCGGCGTACCACAGCGGGTTCAGCAGGCTGGGACGGTCATCCAGCTCGTTCAGGCGCTGCGCGCACCAGGCAAGGTGGTCGGTTTCCTCGGCCGCGGCGGCGTGCAGGTGCGCCCGCGTGGCTTCGTCGCGCGCCAGCGCGGCCTGGCCGTCGTAGAGGGCCTGCGCGCAGACTTCGCCGGTGTGGTTGACCCGCATCAGCCCGGCCGCATGCTTGCGTGCGCCGTCCTCGAGGTGCGATTCGGGCACGGCGTCGGCGGGCGAGGGTCGCGCTTCCACCGCCGCGCCGCACACCGTGCCGAGCGCGCGCTCGAGGCCGGCGAGGACGCGATCCAGCCTGGTCAGTTGGCGAATGTCGTTCATTCGGGCGAGGGGGCGGAAGCAACCTCCGGAATGCTATCATCCGCGCCCTGCAAGGGCGTCGGAACGGGTCCGCGGCAGGCGCCGAAAGCTTGCGCGGGCGCCGTGCATCCGTTATTCTTGCCGGTCTTTCGCTCAGGTCAATGCGCATCCGTGCGCACACAACCGCGCCCGCGGGCACGGACTTTCAAACAGGAACATCTCCATGAAGACGTTCAGCGCCAAGAGCGCCGAGGTCAAGCGCGACTGGTTCATCGTCAATGCCGAAGGCAAGACGCTCGGCCGGCTGTGCACGGAAGTGGCGCGCCGCCTGCGCGGCAAGCACAAGCCCGTGTATACCCCGCATATTGATACCGGCGATTACATCGTCGTGGTCAATGCCGAGAAGATCGCGGTCACCGGCAACAAGCTCAACGACAAGAACTATCACCGCTTCACCGGCTACGTCGGCAACCTGAAGACGATCAGCCTGAAGGACATGCTGGCCACGCACCCGGAGCGCGCGATCGAGATCGGCGTCAAGGGCATGCTGCCGAAGAACCCGCTGGGCCGCGCGATGTTCCGCAAGCTCAAGGTCTACAAGGGCACGGAACACCCGCACACCGCACAACAGCCGCAGGCGCTGGAGATTTGATGATGGCCACCCCGCAGACCCAGAATTACGGCACCGGCCGCCGCAAGACTTCCGCCGCGCGCGTGTTCCTGCGCAAGGGCGCCGGCCAGATCATCGTCAACGGCAAGCCGCTGGACGAGTTCTTCGGCCGCGAGACCTCGCGCATGATCGTGCGCCAGCCGCTGGAACTGACCCAGACCGCCGACAAGTTCGACGTGAACGTCAACGTCGAAGGTGGCGGCATCACCGGCCAGGCCGGTGCGATCCGCCTCGGCATCGCCCGCGCGCTGGTCGAGTACGACGAAACCTTGAAGTCGCCGCTGCGCAAGGCCGGGTTCATGACCCGCGACGCCCGCGCCGTGGAGCGCAAGAAGGTCGGCCTGCACAAGGCCAGACGCGCCACGCAGTTCTCGAAGCGCTAAAATTGAAAACCGCGGCCATGGATGGCACGCTTCTACCGACAGGACGTGCAGCAGCGCCCCACAGCCCCGTCGCCAAGCGGTAAGGCACCTGACTCTGACTCAGGCATTCGGTGGTTCGAATCCATCCGGGGCTGCCAATTCGGAAACGACAGCAAACCCGCCCTCCGGCGGGTTTGCTGTTTCTGGCGTTCACCGTTTGGCGCCGTCGCGGGTCAGCACCAGGTCGTTGAACTTCCGGCGCTCGACCAGCGAGACCACGCGGCCCGTGCCGTCGCGGCGGAAGATGTACAGGTTCCTTTCGTCGTCGGTGCCCATGAACACGTCCCGCGCCACCGGCTCCAGCGCCTGGGGCGGCCGGTCGGGCCGCGTGCGGTACTCGATGCCGCCATCGCGGACCGAAACGGTCCATGCGCGATCGGGGCCATAGCGGTACACGCCCGCATAATCGGCCGGGTGCAAGTCCGCCACGGCCAGTCGGGGCGGCGGAGTGGGCAGGGTGACGTCTTCCATGGAGACCAGTTTCCACGCGCCTCCGCGGCGGACGAACGTGTTTGTGTCTACGTAGCGCACCACCAGTTGCTGTCCGAACACGGTTTCCCGCTCGTACTCCTCGCACACGATCACCGCCGTGTCGCCGTAAACCTGCACCTGCGGGTCGCGGATCTCGATGCTGCCGGAGAATCCCGGGGGCAACGGCCGCAATCCGCCCACCAGTTCACCCTTGGTCTGGCGGCGCCCGAATTCCTCCACGATGACCGCATCGTCCGCCGCGATCCGGTTCCACACCCCGCGGTCGCCCGTGCCGATCGCGTCCATCAGCTGTTGGGAAAGCGCCACGATCTCGGCCCGCACGGCGGGGGTTGCGGAATCGGCATGCGCCGCCGGGCCGATGACCAAGGCAAGCGCAATGGGGATGACCGAACGGAGCGCCGCGAAAAACGGTTTGCCGGCGGCGTGGAACATGGCGTTCAACCTGCCCGTTCGCCGGCCACGGCCGCCGCACCGCCTTTCACGGAGCCCTCGACGGCTGAGCCGGAAGCCAGGGAGGCGGCATAGGCAATGATCAGGCCGAAGACGAGCATCGCCAGCAGGTTCTCGAGGAAGCTGCCGGCGTGGAAGTGCGCAATGAAGTCATGCAGCGACAACTTCATCCTGAAGGGGGCGGCGGAAAGCGGCACCACCAGGTAAACCATCACCAGTTCAATGACGAAACCGGCGAGCAGGCCGCCCAGCCACCACCGCCTTCGCAGCAGCGGAAGCCGCCGGGTGGCCAGGAAATAGATGGACGCGATCAGGATTGACATCGCCCACTGCAACAGCAGGCCGAGTGCCGCCGTGTAGGCGCCGCCGGTGAACGATGCGGGTCCAAGCAGGCCGCTGGCGATCGCATGCAGGATGGTCGTCGGGCCGAGATGGTTGATCAGCGCCGCCGCGCCGACATCGAGCGTTCC
>DASVDY010000086.1:0-4351 GCA_036380855.1 Rhodanobacteraceae bacterium | reverse complement strand
GGCCAACGAGAAGGTCGAAGCGCTTGCGAAGCACGCACCGCGCGGCTCTTTCCCGCGCGGTTTCTCCGGCCAGCAGGTGTACTGGGCCCTGGTCGGCGTGGACGGCGGAAGCGATTCCGGATTGCTGTCGGAAGACGGTGCGCTCGAGATCGGCAAGAACGGCTTCAGCATCGAGCCGGTGCTGGTGGAGCAGGGCAAGCCGGTCACCTGGGCGGACGTGGCGACCGCGCACACGTTGCGGGACGGCTACCTGCCGATCCCTTCCGTGACATGGAAGCGCAACGAAGTCTCCCTGCGCGTGACCGCGTTTGGTGCGGGGACGCGCGAACGCTCGGAATTGGTCGCGCGCTACGAACTGCGCAACGACGGCGATCGCGCGCGCGACCTCACCTTCGCGCTCACCGCCAGGCCGCTGCAGGTGGACCCGCCGATGCAGTTCCTCAACGCGGCGGGGGGCGTCAGCCCGATCCACGATCTGGCCTGGCGGGGCGGGGCGCTGCAGGTGAACGGCCGGATACGCGTGACCCTGCTGCGCAAGCCGGATGCAGCGTTCGCCAGCACGCTGCAGGCTGGATCGATCGTGGCGCAGCTGGCCGCGCACGCGTTGCCGAAGGCCTTGGCCAGCCACGGCGACGCGGGCTTCGCTTCGGGCGCGGCACTGTACCGCGTGCATCTCGCCCCGCATTCAAGCGAGACATTCGGGCTGGTGGCGCCGCTGTCGGGTGCCGCCGTGTTGCCCGGCGCGAACGGGAAACCGGACGCCTGGATGCAACGCGAGGAAGACGATGTCGCCGCGCAGTGGCATGCGAAGCTCGACCGCGTGGCGTTGCAACTGCCCGCATCCGCGCCGCGCATCGCCGACACGCTGCGCAGTTCGCTGGCGTGGATCCTGATTTCGCGCAACGGCGCGGAGCTGCGTCCCGGCACGCGCTCCTACGATCGTTCCTGGATCCGCGACGGCGCGATGATGTCGGACGCCCTGCTGCGGCTGGGCGACACGGAGGCCGCGCGCGAGTACGCCCGCTGGTATGCGCCATTCCAGTTCCCGGATGGCAAGCCGCCGTGCTGCGTGGACACGCGCGGCGCCGATCCCACCATCGAGAACGACAGCCCCGGCGAATTCCTGCACCTGATCGCGCAGGTGTGGCGCTACGGCGGCGGTCGCGAGTTCCTGCAGGCGATGTGGCCTCACGCACAGGCGACCGTCGCCTACATGCAGGGCCAGCGCGAATTCGCCGCATGCAAGGATGCGAAGACGAAGATGTTCTGCGGATTGTTGCCGGCCTCGATCAGCCACGAGGGCTACTCGGCGCATCCGGAGCATTCCTACTGGGACGATTTCTGGGCACTGACCGGCTACGGCGATGCGGTGGCCATAGCGAAGGCGTTGGGCGAGGACGAGGATGCCGTGCGTTACGCGAAGGCGCGCGACAGCTTCCGCCACGACCTGTACGCCTCGATCCGCGCCAGTGTCGCCGCGCACCGGATCGATTACATCCCCGGCTGCGCGGAGCTGGGCGATTTCGATGCCACTTCGACCACGATCGCGCTGGAACCGGGCGGCGAACTCGAGCATCTGCAAGACGAACTCCCGCACGGTTTGCTGGACGCCACGTTCGAGCGCTACTGGAAGCAGTCGAAGGCGCGCATCAACGGCGGCGACTGGAAGGACTACACGCCCTACGAGTGGCGCACGGTCGGGGTGTTCGCGCGGCTGGGCTGGCGGGACCGCATTCCGGCGATGCTGGACTTCTTCTTCGCCGGAATCCGGCCGGCGGGCTGGAACCAGTGGGCCGAAGTCGTGGACCGCGATCCGCGCAAGCCGCGTTTCATCGGCGACATGCCGCACGCCTGGGTCGCCTCGGATTTCATCCGCTCGGCGCTGGACCTGTTCGCCTACGAACGCCGGAGCGAAGCATCGCTGGTGCTGGGCGCAGGCATCCAGCCGCAATGGCTGGACGACGGCGGGGTCGCGCTGCGCGGGTTGCGCACGCCGTACGGGGCGCTCGGCTACAGCGTGAAGCGCGATGGCGGAAAGGTGATCTGGACGATCGACGCCGGCGCGCATCCGCCGGGCGGACTGTTCCTGACCTGGCCCTTGTCGCAGGCGCCGGGCGCCACGACGGTCAATGGCAAGCCCGCCCAATGGAAGGGCGGCATGCTGCGCGTGAATGCGTTGCCGGCCGAGGTGACCGTGAAGGTCACCGACTAGGCCGGCTCCAGCACCGCGCCGCGGCTGGCGATCACTTCCGAATAGAACTTCGCGCTGGCCTTGGGCGTGCGCTTCTGGGTGGCGTAATCCACGTGCACGATGCCGAAGCGCTTGGCGTAGCCGTGCGCCCACTCGAAGTTGTCCAGCAGCGACCAGACGAAATAGCCGCGCAGGTCCACGCCGCGTTCCATCGCCACGCGCGCGGCGCGCAGGTGCGAGCGCAGGTAGTTCACCCGCAACGGATCTTCCACGCCGCCGTTCTGCGCCACCGGCGGATCGTAGAAGGCCGCGCCGTTCTCGGTGATGTACACCGGCGGATTGCCGTAGCGCTCGGCCACCCATTCCAGCACGTCGGTCAGCCCGCGCGGATACACCTCCCAGTTCGTTTCGGTATGCGTGGCCTGCTTTTGCGGCGCGCCTGACACGCGCGTGGGCCAGGCCTGCGGATCATCGCGCGACACGCTGCGCGTGTAGTAGTTCACGCCGATGAAATCCACCGGCGCGCGGATCAGGTCGAAGTCGGACTGCGGCCACTGCGGCCACGCGTCGCCGAACACGTCCGCCATTTCTTCCGGATACGTGCCCAGGAAAATCGGATCCAGGAACTGCCGGTTCATGTACGCCTCCGCGCGCCGCGCCGCGGCTCGGTCCTCGGCGCTGTCGGAGGCGGCGTACTTCGGTTCCAGGTTCACCACGATGCCGATCTGGTGATGGCCTTCCGCCCGGTAGGCCTGCACCGCCGCGCCATGCGCGCGCAGCAGGTGGTGTGCGGCGATCGGCGGCTCGTACAGGCTGCGATGTCCCGGCGCCAGGGCTCCGTGCAGGTAGCCGCCATCGGTCACCACCCACGGTTCGTTGAGCGTGGTCCACAGGCCGACGCGGTCGTCCAGCTTGCGAAACAGGGTTTGCGCATACTCCGCAAACCAGTGCGCGATGTCGGGATTCAGCCAGCCGCCGAGGTCGTCCAGCGCCGCGGGCAGGTCCCAGTGGTACAGGGTAATCATCGGCTGGATGCCGTGTTCCAGTAGCGCGTCCACCAGCCGGTCGTAGAAGCCCAGGCCTTTTTCGTTGATCCGGCCGCGGCCTTCGGGCATCACCCGGCTCCACGCGATGCTGAAGCGGTAGGCATGCATCCCGAGATCGCGCATCAGCGTGACGTCTTCGCGCCAGCGGTTGTAGTGGTCGCAGGCGACGTCGCCGGTGTCGCCGCCGCGCACGCAGCCGGGGGTGTGAGCGAAGCGCTGCCAGATGCTGGGGCCGGCCCCGTCGGCCAGCGGCGAGCCCTCGATCTGGTAGGCCGAGGTTGCGCAGCCCCACAGGAAACTCTCGGGAAACGTGAAGCGGTCCGGCCTTGAGGCGTCTGCCGCCATGCAGGGGTCCTTTGGGCATGTAAACGATTACATCGGCATGATAACGTGCCCCGGTCGCCGCGGGAATCTTCCGCGGGGCGCTCGTTTTCCCCATGGATTCGTGCATGGCCGCAGTCCGCCTCGACAACGTCCGCAAGGTTTTCGACAACGGCAAGGTCGCCGTCGCCGGGGCGAGTTTCGAGGTCGCCGACGGCGAGCTGATGGTGCTGGTCGGTCCGTCCGGATGTGGCAAGACCACGCTGCTGCGCATGATCGCCGGACTGGAAACCGCCACGTCGGGAACCATTGCGATAGATGGCCGCGTGGTCAACGAAATGGCGCCGCGCGAGCGCGACATTGCGATGGTCTTCCAGAACTACGCGCTGTATCCGCACATGACCGTGGCGGAGAATCTCGCCTTCGGCCTGAAGCTTCGCGGCGTGCCGCGCGCCGAGATCGAGCGGCGCGTGAACGCGGCCGCGGACATGCTGGGACTCGCCACGATGCTGCAATCGCGGCCGCGGCAGATGTCCGGCGGCCAGCGCCAGCGCGTGGCGCTCGGGCGCGCGCTGGTGCGCGAACCGAAGGTGTTCCTGCTGGACGAGCCGCTGTCGAACCTGGACGCCAAGCTGCGGCTGTCCATGCGCGTGGAGATCGCGCGGCTGCACAAGCGCCTGCGCGCGACCATGATCTACGTGACCCACGACCAGATCGAGGCGATGACGCTCGGCCAGCGCATCGTGGTGTTCAACCAGGGCGAGATCCAGCAGATCGACACGCCGATGCGGCT
>DASVDY010000085.1:0-6317 GCA_036380855.1 Rhodanobacteraceae bacterium | reverse complement strand
GGCGCGGTGAACGCCGTGCCGGAAAGCTGCTCGGCATACAGACCATAGGCGACGCGCTGCGGCGAGTTCTGCCCGACGGGCAATGCGCCGGGCAGCGCCTCGGTCGCGTGCTCGTTGCCGAAGCCGGATTGATAGCCCCTGGCGTCCATGGGATTACAGGACGCCCCGCTTCATCTGGTCGCGTTCGATGGATTCGAACAGCGCCTGGAAGTTGCCTTCGCCGAAGCCTTCGTTGCCCTTGCGCTGGATGATCTCGAAGAAGATCGGGCCGATCACGTTCTGGGTGAAGATCTGCAGCAGCAGGCGCTTCCTGGTTTCCTGGTCGGCGTCAATCAGGATCTTGTTCTTCGCCAGCCGCGGCACGTCTTCGCCGTGGTTGGGCACGCGCACGTCAATGACCTCGAAATAGGTGTCCGGCGTGTCGAGGAACTCCACGCCGGCCGCGCGCATCGCTTCCACCGTGTCGTAGATCGCGTCCGTGAACAGCGCGATGTGCTGGATGCCCTCGCCCTTGTATTCGTCGAGGTATTCGTTGATCTGCGACTTGGGATCGTTCGACTCGTTGAGCGGGATGCGCACCATGCCATCCGGCGCGGTCATCGCCTTGGACACCAGGCCGGTCTTGGCGCCCTTGATGTCGAAGTACTTGATCTCGCGAAAGTTGAACAGGCGCTCGTAGTAGTCGGCCCAGGTCTTCATGTTGCCGAAGCGCACGTTGTGGGTCAGGTGGTCGATGAAGGTGAGCCCGAAGCCCTTCGGATTGCGCTCGACGCCCGGCAGCCACTCGTAGTCGTCGAACACGCTGCCGGCATCGCCGTAGCGGTCCACCAGGTACAGCATGCAGCCGCCGATGCCGACGATGGTCGGCGCATCCACGGCCTTGCTGCCTTCCTTGTTCGTGATCGGCTCGGCGCCGTTCTTCAGCACGGCCTCGCGCACCTCGCGTGCCGGGCGCTTGAAGCGGATCGCGAAACCGCAGGCGCACGGGCCATGCTTCGCGGCGAAATCGGCGGCGAACGAATCCGGCTGCTCGTTCACCAGGAAATTGCACTGGCCCTGGCGGTAGAGCGTGATGGCCTTGCTCTTGTGTTTCGCGACCGCGGTGAAGCCGAGCTTCGGGAACAGCGCGTGCAGCAGTTTCGCTTCCGGCGCCGCGAACTCGACGAATTCGAAGCCGTCCACGCCCATCGGGTTGGCGAAGGTGGTCGGCTGCATGCCGATATTGGGTTGGGCGCTCATGGTCATAAAAGCCTCTTTGAGTCGCGATCATCCCTGATCGCCAGGATCAAAAAGCAGTCATCCATGACTGCACTTTTCACTGCTTCGCTGACGCTGCGAAGTCGTGCAAACACGTATTCTAACGCGTCCGGCAAGCGCGGCCCGAGCGGGTGGCTATCGCACCCCATGCATCAGTTTATTCACCAGCGGCGCGATCAGCAGCAGGAATGCGCCCGCGCCGATCAGCAGCCAGAAGCCGAAGGTGAACCCCGACAGCGCGGAAGCCGCGGTCATGCCGCCGGTGCCGGCGATGCGCGTGGCGAACAGGCCGGAGAGATTGCCGCCCACCGCCAGCGACAGGAACCAGCCGCCCATCGCGAAGCCGACCAGCCGAGGCGGCGCGAGCTTGGTCACCATCGAAAGCCCGATCGGCGACAGGCACAGCTCGCCCAGCGTCTGCAGCGCGTAGGTCGCCACCAGCGGCCAGAACGGAATGAGCCCGTTCGCGCCCAGCAGTTTCGACAACGCGAACATCAGCACGAGGAATCCGAGGCCGTTGAAGACCAGGCCCAGGCCGAACTTTCGGGGGATGGACGGTTCCATGCGGCGCTTGTCCAGCCAGGCCCACACCAGCGTCAGCGGCGGCGCCAGCAGGATGATCGTCAGCGGGCTCACCGACTGGAACCAGCCGACCGGGAACACCCAGCCGCCGAACAGGTTGCGGTCCACCAGGTTCTCGGCGAGGAAATTGAACGAGGTGCCGAGCTGGTAATAGAACATCCAGAACAGGATGTTGAAGGCGAAGATGATCAGCATCGCCATTACGCGGTGCGTCTGCACGCGGTCGTGGCGCGCGGCCTCCACCAGCAGCATCGCCGCGACGATCAGGAACAGGATCCCGAGCAGCCATTGCAGGCCGTCGGCGCCCAGCCTGGAGAGCAGCAGGAAAACGATCGGCACCGCGACGACCACGCCGAGGAACACCCAGGCCACGCGCATCGGGCTTTCCGCGCCCGCTGCGGGCCTGCCGATGTTGCCCAGTTGCCGGCGCCCGAACCAGAACCACAGCAGGCTCAGGACCATGCCGATGCCGGCGGCGAGGAACACCAGCCGGTAGTTCTGTTGCATGGGGGTGGAGGTGAAATGCGCGGCGAGCCATCCGGTCAGCAGCGGCGCCGCGAACGCGCCGGCGTTGATGCCCATGTAAAACAGGGTGAAGCCGCGGTCGCGGCGCGGATCGTCGCGCCCGTACAACTGGCCGACCATGGTCGAGATGTTCGGCTTGAACAGGCCGTCGCCCACGATCACCAGCGCGAGGCCCAGCAGCAGCATCGCCCGCGAGGGCACCATCAGCACGAACAGGCCCGCCGCCATCACCGCGGCACCGAGCAGGATGGTGCGCTGGTAGCCGATCAGCTTGTCGGCCACCCAGCCGCCGAAGATGCCGGTGCCGTAGATCAGCGCGGTGTAGGCGCCGAAGATGCCGCTGGCCCATGCTTGGCCCGCCGGGTCGCCGTGGTAGAACTGCGCGACGATGTACAGCGCCAGCGCCCAACTGACCGAATAGAACGCGAAGCGCTCCCAGAACTCGGTCATGAACAGCATCCACAGCGGGCGCGGATGGCCTAACAGTTGCGGGTATTGCGGCATCGGCGCCGGCGCGGTCGTGTCGGATGCGATGTTCATGCGTTCCCCTCGCGGATCACGGTAGGAGCCTGCGTGCAGGCGCGGAGTGTTTCGTCGTGGCGCGCAGGCTACAGGTTTCCGGCAGTTGAGGCTTTGAGCAGCCCGCCCCAGTCGCAGATTGCGGGATGGCTCCCGTGTCATCGCACATCCATGTGCTGCACGGGACTCGCACATCCTGTGCTCGGCTCGGCTTACGGCTGCGGTGGCGCTCCCAGCACCGTCCGCACTTCCAGCAATTCCGGGAAGAAGGTGAGGTCCAGCGCCTTCTTCAGGAAGCCCACCCCGGACGAACCGCCGGTGCCCTTGCGGTAGCCGATGATGCGCTCCACCGCCTTCATGTGGCGGAATCGCCAGAGCTGGAAGTTTTCCTCCAGGTCCACCAGCGTTTCGCACAGGTGGTATTCGGGCCAGAACCGTTCCGGCGCGGCATAGATGCGCTCGAACACCGGCAGCAGCGACGGCTGGCTCTTCCATCCTTCCCGCACGTCGCGTTCCAGGATGTCCTTCGGGATCGCATGGCCGCGCCGCGCCAGCCAGTGCAGCACCGAGTCGTAGAGCGTCGGCGCATCCAGCGCGGCGCGCAGTCGCGCCAGCGCTTCCGGATCGTGCTTGAACACGTCCAGCATTTCCGCGTGCTTGTTGCCGAGCACGAACTCCACCGTGCGGTACTGCAGCGACTGGAAGCCCGAGGAGGGCCCGAGCGCGTCGCGGAATTTCAGGTACTCGTGCGGCGTCATGGTTTCCAGCACCGCCCACTGGTTGAACAGCTGGTCCTGGATGCGCTTGACGCGCGCGAGCTTCTTCTGCGCCTGCTCGGCGTGGTCGGCGTCCAGGTCCACGATCGCCGCGCGCAGCTCGTGGATCATCAGCTTCAGCCACAGCTCGGCGACGTGGTGCTGCACGATGAACAGCAGCTCGTCGTGATAGGCCGGGTCCGACACCGGGCGCTGCGCGGCCAGCAGGGTGTCCAACTGCAGGTAGCTGGCGTAGGTCATGCGCCCCGAAAGATCGCGCTGGATGCCGGATTCGAGGTCGCGCCGGTTGCTGGATTCGTCGTCTGCCATGGGTGGAATCGATCGCGAAAGGGTGCAGGGTAAGGCCAAAGCGCCCGCGTGACGAGGGGCCGGCTTGATGCAAATCAAGCCGGGGTCTCGCAATCCGCGACCGGCGGCCGGAACCCTCGCCCGGCCCGCGGACCTGCGCCCCGCTTGCCTGCCCTGCTAAACTTTCCAGCCTTTCTGTCGTGTTGCGGAGTCGAGCGAATGCCCATCGCCGCCAGTTTCGAGATCGAATACCTGCAGTACCTGGATGCCGACGGCAAGCTGGTGCGCAAGGACCTGCCCGCGTTCGCCAAGGACATGGACGCGATGGTCAAGCTGTACAAGCTGATGGTGTCCACCCGCGTGTTCGACGCCAAGTCCATCGCGCTGCAGCGCACCGGCAAGCTCGGCACCTACGCCTCGTGCCTCGGGCACGAGGCCGCGCACGTGGGCATCGGTTCGGCGATGAAGCCCGAAGACGTGCTGGCGCCCAGCTACCGCGAATACGGCGCGCAGCTCTTCCGCGGCGTGCAGCCGCGCGAGGTCTACATGTACTGGGGCGGCGACGAGCGCGGCAACGACTACCAGAACGAACCGGCGCGCCACGACTTCGCCTGGTCGGTGCCGATCGGCACGCAGTGCCTGCACGCGGCCGGCTCCGCGCTGGCCTTCAAGATCCGCAAGGAGAAGCGCGTCGCGGTGTGCACCATCGGCGACGGCGGTTCGTCCAAGGGCGACTTCTACGGCGCGATCAACATCGCCGGCGCGCAGAAGCTGCCGCTGGTGGCGGTGATCGTCAACAACCAGTGGGCGATCTCGGTGCCGCGCCGCATCCAGTCCGGCGCGCAGACGCTGGCGCAGAAGGGCATCGCCGCCGGCCTTCCCTCGATCCAGGTGGACGGCAACGACATCATTGCCGTGCGCAAGGCCATGGAGGACGCGCTGGATCGCGCCCGCCGCGGCGACGGCGCCAGCGTGATCGAGTGCGTCACCTATCGCCTCGGCGACCACACCACCGCCGACGACGCCCGCCGCTACCGCGGCAAGGACGAGGTCGAGGACGCGTGGAAAAAGGATCCGGTCAAGCGCCTGCGCGTCTACCTCGAAGCGCACAAGGCCTGGAACGAGAAGAAGGAAAAGGCGCTGCAGGACGAATGCAGCGACTGGATGGACAACGAAGTGAATGCCTATCTCGAAAGCAAGGCGCAGCCGGTGACCGCAATGTTCGACTACACCTTCGCCGAGATTCCGGCGGACCTGGAGAAGCAGCGCGATCTTGCGCTCTCGCTGGAAAAGGGGGCGCACTGACATGGCGGCCATCACCCTGATCGAAGCGGTCACCCAGGCGCTCGCCTGGGAAATGCAGCACGACGACTCGGTCGTGGTGCTGGGCGAGGACGTGGGCGTCAACGGCGGCGTGTTCCGCGCCACCGTTGGCCTGCAGGAAAAGTTCGGCGAGCTGCGCGTGCTCGACACGCCGCTGGACGAGACCACCATCGCCGGCGTGACCGTGGGCCTTGCCGCGCAGGGCATGAAGCCGGTCGCCGAAGCCCAGTTCGAAGGCTTCATCTATCCGATGATGGAGCAGATCGCATGTCACGCCGCGCGCCTGCGCACCCGCACGCGCGGTCGCATCACGGTGCCGGCGGTGTTCCGCGCGCCGTGGGGCGGCGGGATCCGCGCGCCGGAGCACCATTCGGAAGCCAACGAACACCTGTTCACCAACATCCCGGGCCTGCGCGTGGTGCTGCCCTCCTCGCCCGCGCGCGCCTACGGCCTGCTGCTCGCCGCGATCCGCGATCCGGACCCGGTGGTGTTCCTCGAACCCAAGCGCATCTACCGCCAGTACAAGGAAGAGGTGCCGGACGACGGCGAGGCGCTGCCGCTGGACGTGTGCTTCGTCCTGCGCGACGGCACCGACGTGACCCTGGTCACCTGGGGCGCGCAGGTCAAGGAAACGCTGGAAGCCGCCGACGCGCTGGCCGAACAAGGCATCAGCGCCGAAGTCATTGATGTCGCCACGCTCACGCCGCTGGATTTCGACACCATCGCCGAATCGGTGCAGAAGACCGGCCGCTGCGTGATCGTGCACGAAGCCCCGAAGACCGCCGGCTTCGGCGCCGAGATCGCCGCGCGCCTGGCCGAGGAGTGCATGTACGACCTGCTCGCGCCGGTCGAGCGCGTGACCGGTTACGACACCCACATCCCGCTGTTCCGGCTGGAGATGAAGTACCTGCCGGGCGTGGACAAGATCGTCGCCGCGGCCAAGCGCACGCTGGCGGTAAGCTGAAGGGGAGTGGGCCGCTCGCTGCGCTCGCTCGGCAGGGAGTGGAACACCCAGGCAGCCGCATCGGACCCCTGCTCCCCACCCCC
>DASVDY010000084.1:0-2707 GCA_036380855.1 Rhodanobacteraceae bacterium | reverse complement strand
GGTACCGGGCAGCGTGCTGTGGCTGCTGGACTCGGGTCGCGAAGGCGACGCGCGCCTGCGCATCGCCGCGCACAATTTCGGCGTGGACCCGCGGCGGCTGGTGTTCTCGCCCAAGCTGCCGCACGTGCAGCATCTTGCGCGTCACCGGCACGCGGACCTGTTCCTCGACACGAATCCATACAACGCGCACACCACCGCTTCGGACGCACTGTGGGCCGGGTGCCCGGTGCTGACCGCGCCGGGCGAAACCTTTGCATCGCGCGTGGCCGGCAGCCTCAACCACTTCCTGCGCATGGACGTCATGAACATGCGCGATGACGCTGCCTTCATCCGCGAGGCGATCCAGCTTGCGCGCGATCCCGGCGCACTGGCTGCCCTGCGCATCCGCCTGCAACGCCGCCGCCGCGAAACCGACCTGTTCGACATGCGTCGCTATGCCCGCGACTTCGCCGCCCTGCTGCACGCGATGGCGCAACGCCGCCGCGCGGGGCTGGGGCCGGAAGACCTGGACGGTGCGGATTTGCGGCCGATGCTGGTGCAGGAATAGGCCATGAGCGCCGGTAGCGGATTCGTCGCATTGAACCTGTGCGTCCTGACCGTGTCGGACACGCGCACGCGCGAGAACGACACCTCGGGCGACTTCCTGGTTTCCGCGTTGACGGAAGCCGGGCATCGGCTGCACGAGCGGCGGATCGTGCGCGACGATCGCTACGCGATCCGCGCGATCGTCGCGGCCTGGATCGCCGACGCGGACGTGCACGGCGTGCTGGTCACCGGCGGCACCGGCTTCACCGGCCGCGATTCAACGCCCGAAGCGGTGCGGCCGCTGCTGGACAAGGAGATGCCGGGCTTCGGCGAGATGTTCCGTGTGCTGAGCTTCGATGAAATCGGCACCTCGACCTTGCAGTCGCGCGCCTTCGCAGGATTGTCGAACGGCACCTTCGTGTTCTGCCTGCCCGGTTCGACTTCGGCCTGCCGCACGGCCTGGGAGAAGTTGCTGCGCGCGCAACTGGACGCGCGCACGCGGCCGTGCAATCTGGTGGGGTTGTTGCCGCGGCTTGGTGAAGCCTAGTCGCCGCCCTGCTCCACCTCGATCTCCGGCTCGCACTCGACGGGAAAGTTCATCGAGCGTGCGATGAAGCACAGCGCGTGCGCACGCTCGTGCAGGTCGCGCGCGAGCTGCGCGTCGCCGGCGCGGATGGCGACGCGCGGATGCAGCGCCACCTTGGCGAACGCGCCGCCGCCGTCGGACTGCTCCACCATCACGCCTTCGGCGCGGTCTTCGTAGCTGGTCACCACGACGCCGGCCTCGGCGCACAGGTGCAGGTACCAGAGCTGGTGACAGGCCGAAAGCGAGGCGACCAGCAATTCTTCCGGATTCCAACGCGAGCCATCGCCGCGGAAATGCGGATCGCTGGAACCGTCGATCGCGGGCTTGCCTTCCGCCGCGACCACATGGTCCCGCGAATACCCACGGTAGCTCGCGGTGCCTTCGCCGCGGTTGCCGGTCCAGCGCAGGGTTACGAAGTAGTCATGTTCGCGCATGGTTTTGGGCGCTCCTGATTGAAAGCGCAGCCACGGAGCTCCCGGCCATGGATGGCGACTCCTCCTGGCTGCTTTCGCGCGCAGGGATAGCGCGCCATGTGCTCGCGGGCGCTCATCGGGTGAAGAACCCCTGCAGTGACTGGTCCGGCATCGTTTCGCGCGCGACGTCTTCCACGTGCGCCGAGGGCGGGCCCTTGCGCAACCAGCCCTGCAGCCTGTCGAGCGCTTCGCCGGAACCGCTGGCCAGCACCTCGACGCTGCCATCGGCGAGATTCTTCGCGTAACCGGACACGCCGAGCTTGAGCGCCTGCTCGCGCGCGGAGGCGCGGAAAAACACGCCCTGCACGCGGCCGCGGACGATGAAGCGCGCGCACGCCATCAGGCTTCTCCTGCAAACAGCTTCGCCAAGGGAACGTCGAGGTCGCGGCGCAGCGCACTGCTGGCATCCACGATGATCTCGCGCGCAGCCTCGGGCAAGCCGACCAGCGCATGCTGCATCGTCGCCTCGTTCAGCGGCAACCGGTAATGCCCGGCGCGATAGAGGTCGGCCAGGTCCACCGTGGCGAGGTCGCGCGAGAGCACCCACTCGCCGGATTCCGCGCGCGTCAGCAGCCCCGCCGCGTGCAGGTCGCCGAGGTAGCGTTGCAGCAGGTCATCCGAGAGGAAGCGCTCGCGCCCGCACAGATCCCCGCTGTGCAAGCCCCTGCCGTCGCGCTGCGCGGCTGCGAAATGCTGCAGCACCCGCAGCAGGCCGATGAACTCGCACCCCGGCGGCAGGCGTTCGTGCTCCGGGCGGTAGTCGAAGGCCGCCATCGCCGCGGCCAGCGAGGCGCCCAGCAGCACGATCACCCAGGAGAAGTAGACCCAGATCAGGAACAGCGGCGCGGCGGCGAGTGCGCCGTAGATCTGCTGGTACGACGGCACGTGGGTGACGTACAGCGCGAACAGAGCGCGCGCGATTTCGAACAGGATCGCCGCGACCACGGCCGCGATGCCGGCATGGCGAAACGCCACGGTGCGATTCGGAATCAGCATGTACATCGCGAGCAGGATCAGCCAGGTCAATGCGAACGGCAGGAACTTCAGCCAGCTTCCACCTTGCCCCGCCGCCTGCGCATCCGGCCCGCCGCGCGATACCAATACCAGCACGCCGACCACAAGC
>DASVDY010000083.1:0-5644 GCA_036380855.1 Rhodanobacteraceae bacterium | reverse complement strand
CGGCGGACATTCGGGTGATTCCGCCAACGCAGAACAAGTTCCGTATCCCCGGCAACCATCGGCCTCACGGCGCAGGTTGCCCGCACGTGTTCTGCTTCGGGGCGCATATGCGCGGCGACGCGGCTGGCGCCGAGTCCATCGCAGACAGCGGCGGCGGATTCAGCCATCCGCGCCATGACGTCCGGCTGCGACAGCGTCGCCAATATCGTGGGCAGGTTGGCGGCTATATCGTCCGCCGTCCCGACCGACCGCGCGCTTCCGTTCGCGACGAGCGCGCGAGCGCTGTCGTGCTGGTTGTCCGCAAGCACGACGATGATCGCCGGCAGGCCGAGGCAGCATCGCTCCCACGACGTTGTCCCGGCGGCGCCGATCGCAAGGTCGCATTCGGCCATCAGGCCGGCCACGTCGACGACATCCGTCCTAATATCGCACGGCCACGGACACCGGGCCACCTGCTCGCGCAGCCGCTCCAGCCACGGCGCCTGGCCCCCGAGCACAATCGTGATGCGGCAATCGCCAGGCAATGAACTCTGCCCCAAGGCATCAAGCACGGCGCCACTGGCGTTGCCGGCGTCCACTCCGCCCATGCCTATCAGCAAATGCCTGAGCTCCGGCCGCCGCCGCCGCGCCAGGCTGTATTCCCGCAATCGCGCGAACCCGGAACGCAACAACGCGAAACGCGGGCCGATCAGCAAGCGACAACCGGCCGGCACGAATGCCGCATAGTCTTCTTCGCGCCGTCCGAGATTCTGGTCCAGCAGCAGGTCGGCATCGTGCCTCCTGTCGGCAAGATCGTCGATGGCCATGATGTGCCGGACATGGGACCGCAGCCCGCGTTCCCAGGCGGCATCCAGCGCATAGTGATCCACGACAAGCCAGTCCGGCCGTTCCGCGCCGATGGCCGCAATGGTCTGCGCAACATCCTCGGGCCCATCTACGCCGAGCCAAGCCGCGTGCCGGGGCCCAGAGGCGCCCGACCACCCGTGCGGCGGCGGCAGCGCCCGTATCGCATAGCCGCGCGCACGAACCAGGTTGTTGCGGTGCCCCGGATGCTCCCGACAGACAAAAGTACAGTCGACACCGCGCGTCTTCAACGCGTCCGCAAGCGTCAGGCAACGCATCAGGTGCCCGCTGCCGATGGAGAGGGACGCGTCGGTGCGAAATACGACTTTCATGAAGCCATGCCCAATCCGGCCGCCTCCGGAACCAACGTCGCGCGTCACGGATTCAACCGCACTTCTCCATCAGGAACCAGGTTATGTCGTCCTGCGGGAAATCCGGATCGCGTCGATACACAAAGCCGTAGTCGATCAATTCGAGATCACGGTGCCGGTCGAGGATCTCGCCGCAGAAGTCGCGCTTGAACAGGCGATCCTGGTGCCCGCGATAGCTGATCGCCTGCGGGGTCGGATTGTAGTACTCGCATACCAGCAAGTAGCGCCTGGCCGCGACATGCAGCGCATCGTAAACCCGCGGCAGCCAGTCGGGATGGATGTGGATCAGCACCCCCTTGATCAGGGCCAGGTCCCAGGTCCGCGACGGGACAAAATCGAGAATCGATGTCCGGTGGACACGATCGGCCGGAAGGATCTTGCCGAGTTCCGCCGCGGCGGCCTCGTTGATCTCGACGGCATGCTGTTCCTGTCCCGGATAGAGAAGCTGCAAGGCCCGGAGGTTCATGCCGATGTTGGCGCCGAACTCGATGCAACTGGTCACTCCACGGGCTCCGGCCAGGGCCTTCGCGAAGAACGCCAGGTTGGAGGCAAGCAGCGCGTCGCCCGCATTGCGGCCGATGTACTCTGTTCCGAACTCGCCTGCCCAGAAGGCTTCCTGCTCGGTCTTGTAGGGCATGGTTTCCACTCTCGTCAGTCGTTGCCGTCGCGCCGGCCGCACCCGGTCGCGTCATTGTGGGCGGCGTCGAACATCCTTTCGGCCCGGGTCCAGTCCTCGGGCGTGTCGATATCCTGCACGCGATAGCGCGGCAGGACCACCGGCGACGCGTCCCGGGAGAAGATCGGTTTGCCGGCAAGCCAGGCGGACGAGCGCCCCCAGTAGAACTGGCCGGCATCGTGGAATGCCGGTTCGAGATCCTGGGAGCGTGTGGCGAAGTGTTCCGGTTGGAACATCTCGACCCTGCCGGCTGCGTCGATGCGGATGGCGCGCTGGATCGGGAACGCATAGCTGGTAACCGCAAACGCATAATCGCTGCCACTATCCTCCAGCACCCTAAGCCCGCGCACGAGGTCGTCCGCCGTCATGAACGGCGCCGTGGCGTAGATGCAGCAGGTCAGCGCCGGCGGCCTGCCGCCCCGCGCGAACCAGTGGATCGCGTGGGCCACCACGGCGCCGGTGCCGGCGTGGTCATCCGCAAGTTCGGCGGGGCGCACGAACGGCACGGTCGCGCCGAACTGCCGCGCGACGCCGGCGATCTCGGCGTCGTCCGTCGAGACGATGACCTCATCGAAGCAACCGCTGCGCAAGGCCGCCTCGATGGACCAGGCGATGATCGGTTTGCCGCGGAATGGCTTGATGTTTTTGTGCGGAATGCGCTTGCTGCCGCCCCGCGCCGGGATGACGGCGAGCTTCATAACTGCACGGCCATGCGCAGTGCCGCCACCACGTCGTCCTGCTGCTCCTCGCTCATCGTCGGGAACAGCGGCAGGCTGATGGCCTCCGCGTAGTACTGCTCCGCCTCGGGATAGTCGCCGGGCCGGAAGCCGAGGCGGCGGTAATACGGCTGGGTGTGCACGGGGATGTAGTGCAGGTTCACGCCGATGCCGCTGGCGTGCATGGCATCGAAGACCTCCCGGTGGCTGCGCCCGATCCGGTCGAGCTTGAGGCGCACCACGTACAGATGCATGCCGGAATAGCCGTCCGGATGCTGCCACGGCACGGTGACCGGCAGCTCGGCGAGCAAGCTGTCGTAGCGGCGCGCGATCGCGTGCCTGCGCGCCACGTAGTCGTCGATGCGCCTCATCTGACTCAGCCCCAGCGCCGCCTGCAACTCGGTCATGCGGTAGTTGTAGCCGAGCGCGATCTGCTGGTAATACCAGGGGCCTTCGGACTCGTGGGTCATCTGCGCCGGATCGCGAGTGATTCCGTGGCTGCGCAGCAGCGCCATGCTGGCGGCCAGGCCGTCGTCATTGGTCAGCGCCATGCCGCCTTCGGCAGTGGTGATGATCTTGACGGGATGGAAGCTGAACACGGTGATGTCGCTGTAACGCCCGTTGCCGATCGGCTCGCCGCGGTAGCGCCCACCCACGGCATGCGATGCGTCTTCGACGACACGGAAGTCGTATTTCTTCGCCAGCGCATGAATCGCCCGCATGTCGCACGGCTGCCCGCACAGATGCACCGCCACCACCACCTTGGGCAGCCGCCCTTTCTTGTCGGCCTCGACGAGCTTCGCTTCCAACGCCGTGGGACAAAGGTTCCAGGTCGCCGGGTCGATGTCGACGAAATCGACCTGGGCGCCGCAGTACAACGCGCAGTTGGCCGAAGCCACGAACGTTATCGGACTCGTCCACAGCCAGTCGCCCGGCCCCAGTCCAAGCGCCATGCAGGCGACGTGCAGGGCGGAGGTGGCGCTATTCACCGCCAGCGCATGCCTCGCGCCGCAATAGCCGGCAATCGCCTGCTCGAAACGCGGCACCATCGGCCCCTGCGTCAGGTAGTCCGAGCGCAACACGTCCACCACGGCATCGATGTCGGCCTGGGTGATGTCCTGGCGGCCGTAAGGGATCATCGCTCAGGCCTCGGCGAGCTTGTTGAACTCGGCGATCTCGGCGATATCGAGGAAGCGGGGGTTGGTGCCGGAGTTGTATTCGAAGCCATGCTGCACCGGGCTGCCCGCCTCGCCCGCCCTGTTGACGTGGAACTCGTTGCGACGACTGACGAAGGTGATCGTTGGCCTGATGACGTAGTGGTCCTCGAACTCGAGCGTCAAGTGCGAATCGTCGCCGGGGCACATGATTTCGTGCAGCTTCTCGCCCGGACGGATGCCGACGACCTCGTGCGGCAGGTTGGGTGCCATCGCGGTAGCGAGATCGACGATTCGAACCGAGGGTATCTTCGGTACGAAGATTTCACCGCCAAACATGCGTTCGAAGTTCTTCAACACGAAGTCCACGCCCTGCTGCAGTGAGATCCAGAAACGGGTCATCCGGGGATCGGTGATGGGCAAGTGATCTGCACCCCTCGCGATCAGCCCCTTGAAAAAGGGCACCACTGATCCGCGCGACCCGACCACGTTGCCGTAACGCACCACCGAAAACGCGGTCTTGTGTCCTCCCGCCATGTTGTTTGCCGCGACGAAGAGCTTGTCCGAGGCGAGCTTTGTGGCACCGTAGAGATTGATGGGATTCGCCGCCTTGTCGGTAGACAAGGCAATCACCTGCTCGACCTCGTTCTCAAGGGCAGCGTGGATAACGTTCTCGGCGCCATGGATGTTGGTCTTGATGCACTCCATGGGGTTGTACTCGGCGGCCGGCACCTGCTTCAGCGCGGCCGCATGAATGACGTAATCGACACCGCGCATCGCCTGGATCAGGCGATGCCGGTCGCGCACGTCGCCAATGAAGTAGCGCATGCACGATGCATTGAATACCTGCTGCATCTCGTACTGCTTCAACTCATCCCGTGAGTAGACCACCAGCCGCCGAGGCTTGTAGCGCTCCAGCAGGGTGCCGACGTACTTCTTGCCGAAGGACCCCGTCCCACCGGTGATCAGGATGGATTTGTCGTTGAACATCGCTCGCTTATCCACATGAATCGAAGATGCGATGGGAGCCATATCGTTGCGCCCCTCTGCGTGGTCACGGACCACGCCGCGCGGACTACTGCGCCATCCCCCAGAGCTTACTGCACGCCGCCTTTGGCCTCGCGTCGAGGGCCAATCGCGAGCTCGGCCGGCGCCGACCCAGCGAACTCGAGGTCGGCGCCCCTCCGCCCCAACTGGCTCCAGCGCCACTTCGGGCCTGTCCGAGACTCATCGCACCGCCGGCAACCCGTGCCGCAACACCATGACCAGCTTGCGCGGCGTGAGAACGAATCCACGAGCATAGGCGCGCAGACCAATCCGTCGACCTGCCTGGACCCGCGCGCGACGCGCGCGCAACTCGCGCCAACCCGATGCGACGCTGCTCCAAACTGGGAGGTAAATCTCGCGCCAGATTCGCCCGTCGCACCGATAGATCGCCATGATCCCACCCTCCAGGCAAAGCAAGATCAGATGCAAAGCCAGCAGCGGCCACACCAGCCATGTCGGCGTGCAGACGAACATCGTGGCCGTCTTGTTGCGTTCGCTCAGGTGGCGCCGGCGAAAGGTGGTACGCAACCTTCCAGCCTGAACGCGATTGCCACCGAAGCTACCCCCTTGACGATGCCGGTAACCGCTCTGCGGCGCGACTGCCACGGCGACGCCACGCAAGCGGGCGACGCAGCACAGGTACATGTCCTCGCCGATCGAGCCCATCCACTCCGGAAAGCCACCCAGTTCCAGCCACGTCGTGCGTGGAAGAAAGAAGCAAGCCCCGATGACCATGGCCACCTCGGCGCACTGCGGATCGAGATTGGGCGACGGATTGTAGAACGGATCGAGCCAGCAGCCCCGGTCGACCAGAGCACCGGTCTCCCAGTCGTACTG
>DASVDY010000082.1:0-10266 GCA_036380855.1 Rhodanobacteraceae bacterium | reverse complement strand
GGGCGACGACGCGGCGGGGCCTCATCGGCTGAAGTACAAGAAGCTGGCGTGATCTTCGGGACTCGGGACTCGGGACCCGGGACTCGGGAAGAGCGCAACAACGCCCCTCATTCCGGGGCTGTTCGGACGAAGTCCGGACAGAACCCGGAATCCATTTTGATCCTGCTCCCGATCGGGCATTCCTCGTTCCTCGAAGCGTGGCCTCCATGACCGTCCCCCCGGTCGAGCGAATTGCCTCGGTCCGCGGGTGCCGTCGCGTGGCATAGTTGCGGCTCCGTTGCGCGAAGGACGCCATGCGATCCGATTCTCCACACCGCTTCGACCCGAAGCGTCGCCGCCTCCTGCAAGCGGCCGGCATTTCGCTGGGAGCCATCGCGACCGGCAACGCGCGCGCACTCTCCGCACCGCGATCAAGGCGCTCGCGTCTGATCCTCCTCGGCACTGCCGGCGGGCCGACGCCGAAGCCGGATCGTTCGGCGCCCGCCAACGCCATCGTGGTCGGCGATGACATCTACGTGATTGATTGCGGCAATGGCGTGGCGCGGCAGATGGTCAGGGCCGGCCTGGACCTCGGCCGCATCCGCGACGTGTTCATCACCCACCAGCATTCCGACCACAACGCCGACTACGGCAATCTCCTGCTGCTGGCGTGGGCAACCGACCTGAAGATGCCGGTGGACACGTACGGTCCACCGCCGCTGGAACGGATGACCGAGCTGTTCCTGCAGATGGACGACTACGACATCCAGGTGCGGATCAAGGATGAAGGCCGTCCGCCGCTTGCGCCATTGATCCGGCCGCACGAAATCACCCAGGGTGGCCTCGTGATGCAGGATGCGAACGTGAAGGCAACCGCAGCGCTGGTGCAGCATCCGCTGGTGAAGCCGGCGTTCGCCTACCGCTTCGATTGCCCGGATCGCTCGATCGTGTTTTCCGGCGACACGCGCCCGAGCGAAAACCTGATCGAGCTTGCGCGCGGCGCCGACATCCTGGTGCACGAGGTGATAGACCTGCGCGCGATCGAGGCCGTGGTCAAGAACGAGTCGCAAGCCAGGCGGCTGCGCCGGCACCTGCTGGACGCGCATACGCCGATGTCGCGGGTCGGGCAGATCGCGACGAAAGCCGGCGTGAAGACGCTGGTGCTGAACCACTTCGTGCCGGGCGCGCCGCCGATTCCCGATGAGGTGTGGTACGACGCCGTGAAGCCGCACTTCAGCGGGCGGCTGATCATCGGCCATGACTTGATGGAGTTGTAACTCGGATCGTCATTCCGGACGCTGCGTGGCGGCAATCCAGACAAACTCGTCTGGAGCGAATGTGGACAACCGCAGGTTCGCCGTCAGGGCAAAGTCCATGGACAGACTTTGCAATCCGCCCTTTCGCGCAAAGCAGATTCCGGGTTCCGCCTTCGGCGGCCCCGGAATGACGAACCATTTACCGATACGCTCGCACTTCGCCATCATCCCGCAACGTGAACGGATTGAAGTTGGTGTGCGGATCCCAGGTGTCTGCGTTCTCGCGGCGCTTGAGGAACCCGACCACCGCATAGGTCAGCGGCGTGGCCACCGTCTCCACCAGCACTTTCATGATCCAGTTGAACACGATCACCTTGACGATCGTCTGGCCTTCCCAGAGGCCCATGAACGCGATCGGGTAGAAGGTGAGGCTGTCCACGCCTTCGCCGATCACCGTCGAGCCGATGGTGCGCGTCCACAGCCAGCGCCCGGACGTCCACAGTTTCATTTTCGCCATCACGAACGCGTTGGCGAAATCCCCGACCCAGAACCCGACCAGCGACGCCAGCGCGATCCGCCAGGTGCTGCCGAACACGATCTCCAGCGCGGGCTGCAGCTTTGCATCGAACGGCTCGGTCGCACTGACCGGCATGTGGATGATCGCCTGGGTCATCAACGACGCGAACACCAGCGCGCCGAAGCCCGCCCAGGTCGCGCGGCGCGCGCGCGCGTAGCCGTACACCTCGGTGAGCACGTCGTCGAAGATGTAGCTGATCGGAAAGAACAGGTTGCCGGCGCCGAAGGTGAGCGCGCCGATCAGCGGCAACGTGATCGTGCAGACCTTGGCGGGGCCGATCAGGTTGGAGCACAGCAGCACGCCGACCATGCCGCCGACCAGCAGGTCGTAATAGCGGAATCCGCGGCGCGGTGCGCCTTCGATGCTTGCGCTCATTCGTTCCCCACTTCGCGACACTCATTTCGATTCGTCATTCCGGCGAAAGCCGGAACCCGGTGACTCTATCGTGCTTCAGGTGCTCCGTGCGGGCACGGAGTTGCGCCACCGTCTCTCAGGCGGTTCCTACACCCGTTTTCGTTTGCGCACCGAGAGCCCCGGTGCCGTCAACGCAAAATGCAGCCAGATGCCGCACCACACCGCCATGCGCGTGACCGGCTTGTCCGCCGCGGGATCGAACTTGCGGAACCAGCGCCACATGCCGCGGTGCTTGTGGCGCGACACGAACACCGGCCGGTGCCGGCTGGAGCCGCCCTTGCCGTGCAGCACGCGCACATGGCCTGCAAGAAGGACCTTGAATCCCGCGTCACGCGCACGCCGACATAGGTCCAGATCCTCGCAATGCAGGAAGTAAGCCTCGTCGAAACCTCCGAGCTTTTCGAATACCGCGTGCGGTACCAGCATCAGCGCGCCCGAAACGTTCTCGACCTCGACCACCTCGTCCGGCATCGGTCCCGGCACGTTGATGCCGGCGTACTTCGGATCATCCGCTTCGCGCCTTGCCAAACCGCCCAGCGTCATCAGCGAGCGTCGCAGCAGCGGATCGCGGCGCCGTGAGGCCGGATCCGGATTCCCCTCCGCATCGCACACCACCGCGCCGACCACGCCCGCATGCGGATGCTCGCGCACGATCGCGAGCATGCGTTCGGCCGTATCGGATCCCAGCATGCAATCGGGATTGACGATCAGCAGGACGTCCGCGTTCGCCCGCCTCGCCCCGCGATTGACTGCCGGTCCGAAGCCCAGGTTCGCATCGTTGAACAACACGCGCAGGCGTGGATCGTGGGCGTACTCGCGCGCGATCGCCTGCGGCACGCCGTCGCCGGATGCGTTGTCAACCAGGACGACTTCGACCGGCACCGAACTTGCGAGCGAGCGCGCCACGCACTCGCGCAAACCCGCGCCGCTGTCGGCGGCGACGATGACGACGGAAGCAACCGGTTCGGTCAGGGACATGCGCGCAGTTTAAGCGCGCATGCCTGCCCCGCGCCGCGGATCACTCCGATTGCAGCACGGTGATGCCCTGCATCTTCGTGCGTTGCTGGATGTCCGCACGGAGACTCTCGGCCGCCGAACGCGACGCGACCGGGCCCGCAACAACGGTCCACGACATGCCGTTGCCGGCGTTCGGGCCGACCAGATGACTGTCGAACCCCAGTTGCCGCAGATGATCGCGCTCCGCCAGGGCCATGCTCTGGGAGGGATACGTAGCGATCCGCACGATCCACCCACCGCGAGCGGCGGTGGGCGACGACACTCCTGCGGACACCGGCTGGGCGGCTTCGGCCGGAACCGCAACCGCCGGCGCGGTCGCGGCCGGCTGCGCCTCGGCGGGGGCGCCGGCCTGCGGCGGTTCAGTCGGCGCGTGTTCGTCGCCGGCTCCGTGCTGCAGTATCGGCTTCAACGACTCGAACTTGGTCTGGTATTCGTCGGTGATCTCGCGGGCCTGCTCGGCGTTGCCGATCACGCGCGGGGTGATCAGCACGATCAGTTCCTTGCGATCGTGGTTGCGGTTGGTGGTACCGAACAGGCGGCCCAGCACCGGGATGCGATTGAGGAACGGCACGCCGTTGTCGGTATCAATGTCGCTCTGCTGGATCAGGCCGCCCAGCAGCACGGTCTGGCCGCTCTGCACCGCCACCTGCGTGCTGAGCGCGCGGTTGGCGATGGTGTAGTTGCCGTACTGGTCGCGCGCGGTCGGCTTGCTGACCACCTGCTGGATGTTGAGATACACCAGCCCGCCCGGATTGACCCGCGGCGTGACGTCCAGCAGCACGCCGGTGTCTATGTATTGCACCGAGCCGACGTTGAACCCGTTCTGGCTCGGGGTGTTGTTGCCGTAGCCCGGCGCGAAGTAGGTCTGCACCACCGGGATCTTGTCGCCGACCTTGATCGTGGTCTCGTGGTTGTTGAGCACGACCGTGGAAGGCTCGGAAAGGATCTTGGTGTTGCCGCTTTCCTCAAGTCCGCGCAGCGCGAATTGCAGGTCCTTGCCGGCGAAGGAATAAAACAGCGCGTCGGTGACCGGGTTGTACTGCACGCCGCCGAGGCCGGCCGCGCCCTGGTGGCGATGGAAGGATTCGTTGGTGCCGGGCGGCGAACCCGGTTGCGTGCCGATCAGGCCTTCGAGGTAATACTGCACGCCCAGCGAGAACTGGCCGGTGAGGTCCACCTCCAGCACGCGCGTTTCGATCTGCACCTGCAGCGGCACCTGGTCCAGGCGCTGGATCACCGGCAGCATTTCCTGCCATTGCGAGGGGCGCGCGCGCACCAGCAACTGGTTGTTCTCGTCCACGGCGGCGATGCGCACGCCGCTTTCGGTGGTGTACGTGGTCGTGGCCTGGCGGTTGCCGGCGTTGCCGCCGCCGCGCCGCGCCGGCAGGCCGCTTTCCAGGCTGCCGCCGAGGTCGCCGGTGTCGGAACCCGAACCCATGCCGCTGTCGGGCGTGGCGGTGTAGTCCTTGCCGCCGGTGTTGCCGGCGTTGTCGGTGTTGAGCCCGCCGAAGCCGTTGTTTGAGATGCCGCTGGTTCCGCCCAGGCCACCGCTGCCCTGCTCCAGCGGGCTGAACCCCGGCGCGACCTCCCCGCCCGCACCGGCATTGCCGGTGGCCGTGCCGTTGTAGAGCGCGTTCAGGTGCTCGGCCAGATCCGATGCCTTGATGTTCTTGACGTCGTAGACGTACAGCCCGTTGGCGCCGCCGGCGCCGGCGTCAATCTTGGCAATGAACTCGCGCACCTCGTCCACGTAGGCGGGCTGCGAAGTGATCACCACGATGCTGTTGCTGTGCTCCAGCGGGATGAAACGCGCCATGCCCGCCAGCGGCGAGTCGCCCTTTGCGCCGAACATCTGGTCCAGTTGCGGCATCAGCGTGCCCGCTTCCACGTGCTGCAACGGCACCACCGCGACCGACATGCCGCGCAGCCAGTCCACGTCGAAGGTGCGGATGGTGCGCTGGTAGTTGGCCAACTGCTCGGGCGTGCCGGCCATCACCAGGATGTTGCGTTGCGGATCCACCAGCAGGAAGGCGTCCGAGGGCGCGAACGGTTTCAGCAGTTTCTGCATCGCATCCGCCGACACGTAGTGCAGCGGGAACAACCGCGCAGCGTAGCCGGCGTTCGGTGCCGCCGCACCAAGGCCCGGCACCAGGTTGCCCGCGGCCGCCTGCTTGGCGGGCATCACTTCGTAACGGCTGCCCTGCTTCACCAGCGCGTTGTTGGTCCACGACAGCAGCATCTCCAGGACCGGCAATACTTCCTCGCGCGTGATCGGCTGCGAAGTGGAAAAGGTGATCGTGCCCTGCACGCCCGGCGCGATGACGTAGTTGGCGTGCAGCACGTCGCCCAGAATCGCCTTCACCGCGGCCTGGATCGGCTGGTTCTCGAAATTGAAGACGATGTCTCCGCGAGGCTGGTGGCGGGCACCGCCCGGCGCCGCCGCGCGCGCGGCCTGCTCGTTGATGAAGCTGCCGCTGCCGATCGTCGTGGTCGCCTGCGGCGCGGATTGCACCAGCGGTTCGATCTGCGTTTCGGTGGTCGGCGGCGGCGGCGGCGCGTGCGTGCCGGCGATCGCTTCGCGCTCCAGCGCATGGTTGTCGGGGCGCGTGTTCGGGGCGCAGCCGGCGAGCAGCGCGGCCGCCAGGACGACGATCAATGGCACCAGCTTCATGTCAGCCTCCATCCTTCTGCTTGTTCGCATCCTGCTTCTGCGTGGCCTTCTTGCGACGTTGCTCGATGCGCGCCTTCAATGCGGCGGCCCAGGCAGCGGCGGCATCCTTGTTGGTGAGCTCGGCCGATTGCTTGGGCGCGCGCCCGGGTGGCGGCTGGGATTGCGGCGCACCGGTTGCGGTCTGCTGCTGCGGCGTGCCGGCCGCAGGTGCGCCACTCTCCTGGGGTTCGGGCTGGGCCTGTCCCTCGCTCGAAGACGCGGCAGGCACCGGCCCGGGCGCGGCATTCTCCTCGTTCTGCGGCGTCCGGGCCATCGGCTGCGGCGCAGTCGGCGCGCCGCCCTCCCCGGCGCCGCTGTTGGGCGGCGCCGGCCCGACCTTCAGCGGCAGTTCGGTCCGCGACCCATTGATGTCCACCACCGCGCTGCGCGGCTTCACTTCCACCACCGTCGCGCCGTTGGCGCTCTGGCCTTCGCGCACGCGCAAGGTGCGGTTGCTGTTCTTCTCGCGCAGCAGCGCCATGTGCAGGCCCGGCAGCATGATCACGCCGGTCAGTTCCAGGTCGCCGGTGTTGGTATTGGCGCTGCCGGCGGGCGCGGCGATCGGCTTGCGATCGGGGCTGAACAAGGGGTGTTCCCAGACCGCCGCGAAGTTCTCCAGCGGCGGCACGCTCGGCGGAGGCGTCGCGGCGCGCGCCGGCGGCAGCGGCGGCGGAGAAGCGTTGTCGTTCCAGTGCGCGCCACGGCCCACGCCCGCCCACAGCGCGATCAGCACGGCGGCGAGCAGCACGGCCACAATGCCGAGCGCGGGCGTGAGCCGGCGGCGGTCGGCGGCGTTCACCGGCTCGCCCCGTTGCGGATGTAACCGGACAGCGTGAACTGCACTTCCAGCTTCGGCGACGGCGGGGAGCCGGGTTGCGCAACCTGGTAGATGGTGAGGTCGTCCACGAACATGTACGGCAATGCGCGATCGAAATCGTGCAGCACCGCGGCAAGCGGCTGCATCGCGCATTGCAGCGTGATGCTGACGCTGACGCGCCGGTACGGCTCCTTGCCCGCGCTGTTTTCGATGGGCATCTTTTGCGGCATCTCGCAGCCGCCGCCTTCGTTGGCGTGCGCCGCGACCACGTCGGAGGCGCGCTGGATCAGGCCGGCCGCCGCGGCAGACGGATCGGTCTCCGGCAGGAAGGCGTTCGCCGAAGCGCCGCCGGCCGCGAGCTGGTTCAGGCGCTGCTGCAATTGTGGCTGCTGCGCGATCGCCGCCGCGTAACGCGCGTGCTGCTCGCGCAAGTCGCGCATCTGCGCGCCCTGGTCCAGCAGCGGCGACACGAACCACCAGTGCAGCAGGACGAAATAGGCGATGGCGAGCGCGATCAACGCCAGCACGATCGCGGCCAGGCGCGATTGCGCGGGGCTCAGCTTGATCGGCTTAATGCGTGGCGGCATCGTCCGGTTTCCCCGTGCCGCGCAGTTGCGCGGAAAGGTCGAAGTGTTCCTTGCCGGTGACCGGGTCCGGCTGGATCACGCCCTGAAGTTTCGGTTCGGTGATCAAGGGCGAGTCGCGCAGGGCATCAATCAGGCCGGCCGCCTTGGCGCTCTCGCCCTGCAGGGTCAACTGGCCGGTCGAGTCCAGCGAAAAGCGCTGCAACCAGGTATCGGCCGGCAGCCGGCGGGTGAGATCGCCCAGCACGGTCAGCGGTGAAGGCGTGGCCCGCTTGCGCGCGGCAAGGAAACCGGAGGCGCCGGCGGCGTCAACCAGTTGCTCGCGCAATACGGTGGCTTGGCGCGCCTGCGCGTGCAGCGCATCCACCTGGGCCTGCATCGCATCCAGGGCGGACTGGCGATTGCCGAGCCACTGCAGCATGACGATCACCGCCAGCACGATGCAGACCGCACCCATGATCAGGTTCGCGCGCGCCCGCGGATGCGCGCGGCGCGGGCGCTGCGCGGGCGGCAGCAGGTTGACGCCGAGCCTGCCGTTGGCGGGATTCGCATCGTTGCCCACGTCCACCGCATCGGGCACCACGCCGATGCCGAGCAGCCGCGTCAGCAGCGGCTCCACTTCCGCGCGCGGTACCGCGATCAGTTCCACGGCCAGTTGACCGGGCGCGGCCCCCGCGTCGAGTACACGCACGTCGTACCAGACCTGCTCCGGCTTGAACGGCGTCTGCCGGTCTATCTCATAACCGACCACCCGGCGCAGGTCGCTCGCCGCCGCCTGCGGCAATTGCAGGCGCCGGCGCAACGCGAACGTCGGGGGAAGCAACAGCACCAGCCGGCGATCGGAGGGGTCAATGTCGCGACAGGCGCTGGCGAAGGCGGCGCGTCGTTCCTCCGGCGCTGCATTGGGTTCGATCTGCGCGAGCAGATCGCCGGTGCGCTCGCGGCGCACGCGCAGGCCATCGGGGTCGGCGCCGAGCAGCAGCACTTCCGGACCGCGCAGCAGGTGCGCGCGCAGGCGCGCCGGCAGCAGCGCGGCGAGTTCGCCGCCCCACCACGCGAGAAAACGCGGCCCCTGTGAACGTTGCCAGGCCAGCCACGCGCGTTCCATTCCGGGCGAAAGCCTGTTCATCGCGAACTTTCGGGTCCCTCTGTGACGTTCGACACGTCACTCCAGCCTAGCACGGTGTAAGGCCGCAGGCCGCCGCTGATGGCGGTGAGGCGCAAGGTCGCCTTCTGCGCCGAGCGCGTGCCGTCGGGCAGGACCGCGACGCTGCGGATTTCCTGGGTCAGGCCGCCGAAGCCGGGGGTGGGGACCCGTGGCGCGGCGGCGCTCTGCAGCGCCTGCGGCGGCAGGTTGCCCTGCAGCGGCGGATGCGTGCGGCGCTCCGCCACCAGACGCGTCGCGCCAGCCAGGTTGCCGTCGCGGCCTGCGGCGAGCGCCAGCGGCCCGGCATATGCCTCGTCCGGGAAGTTGCGCCCCGAATACACCGTCACCGCATCTTCCAGTTTGCGATAGAGCGCGTCGGTCATTCCGTACACGCGCGCCAGTTCATCGGCACTGCGAAACGGGCCGTTGCGCGGCAGCCAGGTCAAACCGGCGCGTTTGTACGTCTCCGCCTCGGCGCCGTTGGGGTGCGGGATGTCGTCGCTGTCGCGCCAGTCCTGCACCGCATCGGCCAGCGCCTGCGCGTGCGGCTGGTCGGCGCCGGCGGCGAGGAACAGGTTCTTCAGCACCTCCGGCGTGGCGGCGTTCAAGTCCACCTGCCCCGAGGTATCGGTGACGTTCACCTGCACCTTGGCGCCGTCGAACTCGAAACTGTAGGTGCGGCCGTCGGGCACCCAGCGGCGCGCGGGGTCGGCATCGCGCAGCGCATCCACCGCGCGCGCGATGCCGGCGTCCGCCGCGTAGCGCGCCTTGGCCTGCGCATACGCATTGCGCGCCGCCTCGCCCTCGCCTCGCGCGGTCACCGCCATGCCGGCCAGCAACGCCGCAAGCAGCGCGATCGCCCACATCGCGAACAGCAACGCCGCGCCGCGCGCGCGCCTCATTGCCCGGCTCCAAGCGAAATCGGGACGCCGGAGCCGTTGCCGGCGCGCAGCGGAACCAGCATCTCCGGAAAACCCACGCGCCCGCCCCAATCCGGGTCGGCGACGATATGCACCGCCAGCGGCAGGCCATTGGTGCTGTGCCAGGTGCGCTGCCATTTCGCCGGCGCGTTGCCCTGCGCAGCGACCAGGTATTCGAAGCCGGCGTCGGTCACGTGCTCCAGCAAGGTTTCCGGCTTCGACGCAGGCGAGGCGGTATCGCCGGACAGCGGCGCGTAGATCAATTGCAGCGTGTAGTCATTGCCGCCGGACTCGCGCACGAACTGCAGCCTCTGCACGAACAAGCCGCCATTGCCGAGTTGCGCGGGCATCGGCGCGACATAGGTGAGCGAGAGCGGATCGCCGATGAACATGCGCGCGGACTGGTCCTTGGCCGGCACGAATGCCTGCGGCTGCGCACCGCCCAGGTAGTTGCGCAGGAACGCCTGCACCGCGCGCACGCGGTCGCTGCGCTCGGTGGACGCCTCGGCGCTGCGGGTCAGCCGCGCACCCGTGCGCAACGCGCCCCAGACGCCGACCATCGTCATCGCCATCAGCACCAGCGCGAGCAGGACCTCGAGGAGGGTGAAGCCTGATTGCGAAACGGGACTGGGGGCTGGGGACTGGGGACGGGAGCGCACGAATTGGGGAGCCCGGAACCCGGGGCGTCGCTGCGGAGCGGAAGCGGCGATTCGCGCGATTGTTGTTGTGATGCAAGGGCAGGGCAACGCCGCACGAATCTCACCGCAATTTCCGCAGCAACGCCTGAGCAGCGCGCCCCAGCCCCCAGTCCCCAGCCCCGAGCCCCCGCTCTTCATGGCTGCTGC
>DASVDY010000081.1:0-12227 GCA_036380855.1 Rhodanobacteraceae bacterium | reverse complement strand
GTGCTGAACCTCGGCGGCATTTCCAACCTCACCGTGCTGCACGCGGACGGCTCGGTGACCGGTTTCGATATCGGTCCGGCGAATGGGCTGCTGGACGCCTGGTGCGCATTGCAGACGGGCGCGCCGTTCGACCGCGACGGCGCCTTGGCCGCGCGCGGGCAGGTGGATCGCGCATTGCTGGTGCGGCTGCTCGACGAGGATTATTTCCGCGCCGTGCCACCCAAGAGCACCGGCCGCGAACAGTTCCATCTCGACTGGCTGCGCTCCCGACTCGGCGGCGCATCGCGCAAACCCGAAGACGTGCAGGCCACGCTGATCGAGTTGACAGCTCGCAGCGTGGCCGATGCGGTGCAGACCTTCGCAGCAGATGCGCGCGAACTGCTGGTCTGCGGTGGCGGTACGCACAATCCGACGCTGATGCGCGCGCTGCAAGGTGCGCTGGCGCCGCTGCCGGTGCGCAGCACCGCCGAGTGCGGCGTGGATCCGGACTACGTGGAAGCCACCGCCTTCGCCTGGCTGGCGCACGAGCGGCTGGCGGGCAGGCCGGGCAACCTGCCGGGCGTGACCGGCGCGATAGGCCTTCGCCTGCTGGGCGGCATCTACGGCGGAAGCTAGCGGGATCGCTCAGGTCCCGGGCTTGTCCCATTCCGTCGTGCCGGACTGGGCAACCAGCGGCGTGCCGGCCGGCACGTCATCCAGCGCCTGCAGGGCTTCGTTGAGGAACGCGGCTTCCTCCTGGTTCCAGTCCGAGGCCGTCAACTCGACGGTATCCGGCGCCTGCACGGGGATCGCCGGGGGCAGGAATTCGTGCAGCACCTGCGCGATCAGCGCCTCCATGCTGCAGCCGCGCTTCAGCGCCACCGTGCGCAGGCGTTCGAGCAAAGCCTCATCGAGATGCAGGGTGGTTTCGGCCAACGAATCGTTCCCAAGCGGGGCGGCATAACGGTAACACGCCGATCATCCGGCGGGCTGTCCGGCGTCCTCGCGCAAACGTGACCACAACCACAGCATCAGCACCACGGCCGGCGCGACCGCGAGCACCGTCAGCACGAAGTAGAACGCGTAGCCGGTCGCCATCACGATGCCGCCGGCGAAGAAGCCCAGCAGCTTGCCCGGCAGGTTCACCATCGAACTGAGCAGCGCGTATTGCGTCGCGGTGTGCTGCCGGCTGACGAGCGAAGAAAGGAACGCCACCGTGGGCGGGCCCAGCATGCCAAGCGTGAAGTTCTCGCCGGAGATCACCACCGTCAGCACCGCAAGATCGCCGCGATGGTGCATCAGCCACAGGTACAGCAGGTTGCTGCAGCCGCAGGTGACGATCGCCGCGAGCAGGCTCGGCTTGATGCCGAAGCGCGCCACCGCCGCGCCGCCGACGAACACGCCGACGATGCCGATCCATACGCCGTAGATCTTGGTGATCGCGCCGATCGCGGTGAGGCTGAAACCCATGTCGCGATAGAACGGGCTGATGATACCGCCGATGATCGCCTGCTCGGGAATCTTGAACAGCAGGATGAACAGCAAGGCCAACAACGCCAGTCTCGTCCCGTAGCGGCGAAAAAAGTCCGCGAACGGATCCACCACGCCGTTGCGCATGGCTTCCGACCAGCTCGGCGCCGATTGCCGGTCCACCTGCGGCTCGCGCGCGGCGAGGTTGGCGATGATCGGCACCAGCATCGCCGCAGCCATCGCCACGTACACCCACTTCCAGGCCAGGTGATCGGCCATGATCAGCGCGAACGCGCCGGCCAACATCAGGCCGATGCGATAGCCCAGCGAGTAGGTCGCCACCAACGCACCTTGCTGGTCCATCGGCGCGATCTCGATGCGATACGCATCCACCGCGATGTCCTGGGTGGCGCCGAAGAATGCGACCGCGAGCGTCGCGAGGATGAACGCATGCAGTTGCACAGGCGTCAGCAGCGCCATCGCGAGCAGTCCGCCGAGCACGCCGAGCTGTGCCAGCAGCAGCCAGCCGCGGCGCTGGCCAAGCCTGGACAGGACCGGCAACTTCCAGTGGTCGAGCAGCGGTGCCCACAGGAACTTGAACACGTAGGTCATGCCGGCGCTGGCGATCATGGTGATGTCGCGCAGCACGATGTGTTCGGATTTCAGCCAGTACGCCAGCGTGCCCGCGACCAACAGGAACGGCAGGCCGGAAGAAAAGCCGAAGAAGCACATCGTCCACGCCGCCGGTTGCGTGAACGCGCGCCACACCGACGGTTTGGCCGGCTTGGGTGCAGCCACTGCGGTACTGCTCATGCGTACTCGACCAGCATCGGCGCGTGGTCCGAGAACCGCGGGGTCGGCGTGACCGTGCAGGCGCGCACGCGCCTGGCCAGCGCCGGCGTGACGATCTGGTAGTCAATCCGCCAACCGACGTTGTTGGCGCGCGCGGCGCCTCGATTGGACCACCAGGTGTATTCGTCAGTCGCCTCGGGCCTTGCCACGCGGAACGCGTCCAGCCAGCCGCGCTTCGGTGCCGGCGTGTCGTCGCCGTGGGCGTCGGCGATCATGCCGTTGAGCCAGGCGCGCTCCTGCGGCAGACAACCGGAGTTCTTCTGGTTGGAGGTCCAGTTCCTGATGTCGTTGCGCGAGCGCACGATGTTCCAGTCGCCGCACAGTACGTAATCGCGGCCGCTCGCCAGCCACTCGTCGAAAATCGGCCTGATCCATTCCATCACCTTGAACTTGAAGCGCTGGCGCTCCTCGCCCGAGGAACCGGACGGCACGTACAGCGACACCACGCTGAGATTGCCGAAGCGCGCTTCCAGATAGCGACCCTCATTGTCGAAGGTGTCCCAGCCGAGCGTATTGCGGATTTCATCGGGCTCGCGCCGGGTGTAGATCGCCACGCCGCTGTAGCCCTTCCTGGTGGTGGCGTCGCGGTAAAAGCAGTGATGCCCGTCCGGGCGGAACATCGGGTCGCCCAGCTGGTCTTCCTGGGCCTTGGTTTCCTGAAGGCAGACCACGTCCGCCTCCTGCGCGCGCAGCCAGTCGAAGAAGCCCTTGTTGGCGGCCGAGCGGATGCCGTTGGCGTTGAAGGTGATGATTCTCACGGGACTCGGGACTCGGGACTCGGTCTGCGCAAGCCTAAAGCAAATCGCACCATGGCACATTGCGACCTTGTCGCATTGTCGTTCGCCACTACGGCGGCGGCTCACTACGCCTTATCATCCGAGTCCCGAGTCCCGACCCCGAGTCCCGATGCTGCAACCCCACCAACGCACCTTCCTCGACCTCGCCATCGCGCGCGGCGTGTTGCGCTTCGGCGAGTTCACACTGAAGTCCGGCCGGGCGAGCCCGTACTTCTTCAACCTGGGCCGCATGGATTCCGGGGCGGCACTCGCGACGCTGGGCGATGCTTACGCGGACGCCGCGGTGCAATCCGGCGTGCAGTTCGACATGCTGTTCGGACCTGCCTACAAGGGCATCCCGCTCGCCGCTGCCTGCGCGATCGCCCTGGCGCGCGGGCACGGCCGCGATCTGCCCTGGGCCTACAACCGCAAGGAAGCCAAGGACCATGGCGAGGGCGGCGTGCTGGTCGGTGCGCCCTTGCAAGGGCGCGTGCTGATCGTGGATGACGTGATCACTGCCGGCACCGCGGTGCGCGAGTCGCTCAAGATCATTCGCGATGCGGGCGCGCAAGCGGCCGGGGTGCTGGTTGCGCTGGATCGCCAGGAGCGCGGCGGCGGCTCGCTTTCCGCCACCCAGGAGCTGACCGCCGAACACGGCATCCCGGTGATCGCGATCGTGGGACTGAACGACGTGATGGAGTACGCCGGGGGACATCCGGAGCTGTCGGGGCAGCGTGAGCGCATGGCGGCCTATCGCGCGCAATACGGCGTCTGAACGGGCCGATGCAAGCGCCAAAGACCTGACGCGGCTCGCAACTTGCAAGGCTTCCCGGACCTATACTCGCGCCGTGACTGGAGCCTGCCCATGCGCCTCGCCGCGTTGTCCGTCTCGATCGCCGCCCTGCTCTGCCTGAGCGGCGCAGCCCTTGCGGGCCGCGACAACACGCCGGCGTTCCACTACCGCTGGCACGACGCCCAGGGCGGGTTGCACTACAGCGACAGCATACCGCCGGGTGCGGTGCACCTGGGCTATGACATCGTGGACGATAACGGGCGGCTGGTGCGGCACGTGGACCGCGAGAAGACCCCGGCCGAGCGGGCCGCCGAGGAAGCCGCCGCGGCCAAGGCGGCTGCGGCAAAGCGCGCCGCCGACGAGCAGGCCCTGGCCGATCAGCAATTGCTGGCCGCCTATCCGACCGAAGCCGAACTGCGCGAGGCCCATCAGGCCCGGCTCGCGCAGATGCAGCAGACCATCAACACCACCCAGCAGAACCTGCGCAGCCAGGAACAGAATCTCGCCGAACTGCTCGCGCACGCCGCGGACCTGGAACGCAACGGCAAGCCGGTGCCGGCGGAGTTGCGCAAGCGGCTGGCCGACCAGCGCCAGACCGTGGCCGGCGAGCGCAACGAGTTGGCGCACCTGCAAAGCGGGCGCGAGGCTGCGGCGAAGCAGCTCGATGCCGAATTGCAGCGCTACCGCATGCTCAGCGCCAAGTCGCAAGGCGGGACCACCGCGAGCCAGTAAAGAGCGGAGGGGTGGCGCGGCGGATCGCGCCGGCGCAACTAGGCGCCGCGTTGCTGGCCGATGTATTCCGCGAGCGCGCGAAGCGAGCCGAAAATGCGGCGGTTGTCCGGATTGTCCGAGCGCAACTGGAAGCCGTAGCGCTTGGATATCGCCAGCGACAGTTCCAGCGCATCAATCGAATCCAGGCCAAGCTCGCCGCCGAACAACGGCGCATCCGGCTGGATCTGCTCGGGCTTGACGCCTTCCAGATTCAGGTTGCTGACGATCAGTTCGGCGAGTTCGCGTTCGGCTGCGGTTTGTTCGGTCATGATGCTTTGCATTGCGTACCGCTGCCCGCGGCAGCCGCGCAGTGTACCATAGCGAGCTTTTGACGGACTTTCGAAACGATGTTTCACCCCGCTGGTTTCCTGCCCGGTTGCCGATGGTGAACCCCTCTTCGCTCGCGCGCTTTTCGGTGCGCTACGACCCATCGGACGCGTTGACCGACGACACCCTGGCCCTGCTGGAGTTCGGAAGCGGCGCCGTGCGCGAGCCGCGCCGGCTGCATGTTCCGCTGACGCCCGCCGGTACCGTCCCGCTGCGCGAACGTTGGCTGGTGGGCGCGTCGGTCACGCACGGCACTCGCGAGGCGCTGCACTGGTCCGCAGGCGGCGGCTGGCTGTTCGTCGCGATGGAAGTGGAAGAGGCGGCGTTCGGCGGCATCGAGGCCGCGGCCGAGCATGTCTACCGGCAACTTTGCGGCTTTGTCGGCACGCGCGAAGAACGCCACCTGCTGCGGATCTGGAATTACCTGCATGCGATCAACGAAGGCGAGGGCGATCGCGAGCGCTATCGCCGCTTCTGCATCGGCCGCGCGCACGGGCTCGCCGCGCACGGCATCGCGCGCTATCCGGCCGCGACCGCGATCGGCCACCACCGCCCCGGCCTGCTGCAGGTCTACGCGCTGTGCGCCACGCTGCCGGGCGAGGCGCTGGAGAACCCGCGCCAGGTGAGTGCCTGGCGTTATCCGCGCGAGTATGGCCCCACCCCGCCGAGCTTCGCGCGTGCGATGAAACTCCCCGGCGGCGGTCTGGCGATCTCCGGCACCGCCGCGGTGGTCGGGCATGCCTCCTGCCACGATCGCGACCTGCAGGCGCAGGTCGCCGAAACCTGCATCAACCTGCGCGCGCTGCTGGACTCCGCGCGCTTGCCGGATTTCGACGCGACCTCGCCGCTGAAGATCTACCTCCGCCACGCGGAAGATGCGCAAGCGGTGCGGGCCGCGCTCGCGCGGCACGTGGACGCCGGCGTGCCGCACCTGGTCCTGCATGGCGACATCTGCCGTCATGAGTTGCTGGTGGAGATTGATGGCTGGCGCTTTGCGCAGGGCGGCTCTTGACCCGCCAATGAGCTGACGGGGGCGGGCCAGGGCCCGCCTGCATCAATGCCCGTTCTTCTTCGGCTTCTGCCAACCCGGCAACGTGACCTGCCGCGCCCGCGCGACCGTGAGTTCGCCGGCGGGCGCGTCGTTGCTGATGGTGGAGCCCGCGCCGATGGTCGCACCCGCGCCGACCGTCACCGGCGCGACCAGCGCGGTGTTGGAGCCGATGAAGGCGTCGTCCTCGATCCGGGTGACGTGCTTGTGCACGCCATCGTAGTTGCAGGTGATGGTGCCGGCGCCGACATTGACGTGCGCGCCGATCATCGCGTCGCCCAGATAGGTGAGGTGATTGGCCTTCGAGCCCTCGCCCAGCCGCGCCTGCTTGATCTCGACGAAGTTGCCGACATGCGCGCCGGCATCCAGCTCGGTGCCGGGCCGCAGCCGTGCGAACGGCCCGATGCGACAGGGACCGTGGGTGGTGACCCCGTCCAGGTCGCAGTGGGCCAGCACTTCGGTGCCGGCGGCCAGGCACACGTTGCGCAGCCGGCAGAACGGGCCGACCCTGACGCCATCGCCCAGCGTGACCTCGCCTTCCAGGATCACGTCCACGTCTATTTCCACGTCGCGGCCGTGACTGATGCGCCCGCGCGGGTCGAAGCGCGCGGGGTCGTTCATGCGCAGCCCCGCCAGCGCCAGTTCGCGCGCGCGCCGCTCGCGCAGGTAACGATCCAGTTGCGCGAGCTGCCAGGCATCGTTGGCGCCGAAGGCCTCGATCGGATCGCCGGTGCAAACCACCTGCGCGGGATGATCTTCGTCCGCGGCCTGCGCGAAGATGTCGGTGAGATAGAACTCGCCCTGCGCATTGTCGTCGGAGAGATTGCCCACCCAAACGCGCAGCCTTCCGGAATCGGCGGCGACCACGCCGGTGTTGACCGTGCGCACGGCGCGTTGTTCGGCGTCGGCATCGCGCTCCTCGACGATGGCGCGCACGCGCCCCAGGCCGTCGCGCAACACGCGCCCGTAGCCGGACGGATCGGGCAGGTCGGCGGCAAGCACGGCCAGCGGCGATTCCGCATCCACCAGCGCGCGCAGGGTTTCGCTTCGCAGCAGCGGCACGTCGCCGTACAGCACCAGCACGCGCGCGCGCTCGGGCACGTTCGCCAGCGCAAGCCGCACCGCGTCGCCGGTGCCGCGCTGCTGGGGCTGGTTCGTCCACACCACGTCGCGCGCGTCCGCAAAAGCCTCGCGCACCCGATCGCCGCCGTGCCCGTACACCACATGGATCGCGTCCGGGCGCAGCAATCGGGCGGTCTCCAGCACGTGCGCCAGCAACGGCCGGCCAGCCAGCGGCAACAGCACTTTCGGCAGCGCTGACTTCATGCGCTTGCCCTCGCCCGCCGCGAGGATGATCACGTGCAGCGATTGGCTCATACCGGTCTCCCCAGGGTCGGGCAAACATACCGGAAAGTTCGTGTGGCGGGAATGAAGCACCGCGGTGGTCGTCGTCCGCGGCGGCGTTCGCGCCGGCATCCGGCCGGGCATGGCGGCCGCCCGGTGTCGCAAACGAAAACGCCAGCGCGAAGCCGGCGTTTCGATAGGGACCGGACGCAGCCGCTCAGTGCTGCAGGTTCTTGCGCAGGCGCTCCAGCGCCTGCAATTGCGCGGCGGCCTGGGCGAGCTGCTGCTGCGCTTCGGCAACGGTCTTGGCGTCGCCGCGGTTGGCCAGCACGCGCTCGGCTTCCTGCTTGGCGCGCCTGGCGGAAGCTTCGTCAATGTCATTCGCGCGCAATGCGGTGTCGGCGAGCACCGTCACCACGCTCGGCTGCACCTCCAGGATGCCGCCGGAGACGTAGTACGGATGCCGCTCGCCCTTGTCGTCGATCACCTCGACCGCGCCGGGCTTCAGCAGGGTGACCAGCGGCGCGTGCCTGGGCGCGATGCCCAGCTCGCCGCTGATGCCGGTGGCAATGACCATGCTGGCCTCGCCGTGGAAAATCTCGGCTTCGGCGCTGACGATGTCGCAACGAATAGTGGATGCCATGTTCTATTTCCAAATTCCGTCATCAACCGGTCAAAGGTGAAAAGTCAAAGGTCAATGGCTTTCCTTTTGACCTTTGAGCGAGCGCAGCGAGCGATCCTTTGACTTTTGACGCCTGGTTTACGCTGCCTTCTTCTGGTCCGCGGCGGCCATCGCCTCGCCCTTCTTGATCGCCTCGTCAATGCCGCCGACCATGTAGAACGCCTGCTCGGGCAGGTGGTCCACTTCGCCGTCCACGATCATCTTGAACGCGCGGATGGTTTCCTTCAGCGGCACGTACTTGCCGGGCGAACCGGTGAACACTTCGGCCACGTGGAACGGCTGCGAGAAGAAGCGCTCGCACTTGCGCGCGCGATACACCGCCTGATTGTCTTCTTCGGAGAGCTCGTCCATGCCCAGGATGGCGATGATGTCCTTCAGTTCCTTGTAGCGCTGTAGCGTACCCTGCACCTTGCGCGCGACGTCGTAGTGTTCCTGGCCGATCACGTTCGGATCGAGCTGGCGCGAGGTCGAATCCAGCGGGTCCACCGCCGGATAAATGCCGAGCGCGGCGATGTTGCGCGAGAGCACCACGGTCGCATCCAGGTGCGCGAAGGTGGTGGCGGGTGAGGGGTCGGTCAGGTCGTCCGCCGGCACGTACACCGCCTGGATCGAGGTGATCGAACCGGTCTTGGTGGAAGTGATGCGTTCCTGCAGGCGGCCCATTTCGTCGGCCAGCGTCGGCTGGTAACCCACCGCGGAGGGCATGCGGCCCAGCAGCGCGGACACCTCGGTACCGGCCAGCGTGTAGCGATAAATGTTGTCCACGAAGAACAGGATGTCGCGGCCCTTGCCGGATGCGTCCTTCTCGTCGCGGAAGTACTCGGCCATGGTCAGGCCGGTGAGCGCGACGCGCAGGCGGTTGCCCGGCGGCTCGTTCATCTGGCCGTACACCATCGCCACCTTCGACTGGGTCGGGTCTTCCAGCTTGACGACGCCCGCTTCGATCATCTCGTGATAGAAGTCGTTGCCTTCGCGGGTGCGCTCACCCACGCCGGCGAACACCGACAGACCCGAATGCTGCGTGGCGATATTGTTGATCAACTCCAGCATGGTCACGGTCTTGCCCACGCCCGCACCGCCGAACAGGCCGACCTTGCCGCCCTTTGCGAACGGGCACATCAGGTCGATCACCTTGATGCCGGTTTCCAGCAGCTCGTTCGCGGCGGCCTGCTCGTCGTAAGCCGGCGCTTCGCGATGGATGACCCACTGGTCCTGCGCATTCACCGGGCCGCGCTCGTCAATCGGTTCGCCGAGCACGTTCATGATGCGGCCGAGCGTGGCCTTGCCGACCGGCACCTTGATGCCCGCGCCGGTGTTGTCCACCACGAGGTTGCGCTTCAGGCCGTCGGTGGAGCCGAGCGCGATGGTGCGCACCACGCCGTCGCCGAGCTGCTGCTGCACCTCAAGCGTGACGGCCGTGCCCTGCACCTTCAGCGCGTCGTACACCTTCGGCACGGACTCGCGCGGAAACTCGACGTCAACGACGGCGCCGATGATCTGTACGACTTTGCCCTGGTTCATTGCCATGACTCCAATCCGCTTTCTTTAGCACCGCAACGAGGCGATGCTGTTGTTGAGAAGTGCGGCCATGGATGGCCGCTATTTGATCTTCGCGATCAGGGACGATCGCACAAATATGAAATCAAACCGCCGCCGCGCCGCCGACGATCTCCGAAATTTCCTGCGTGATCGCCGCCTGCCGCGCCTTGTTGTAGATCAGCGTCAGCGTGTCAATCGCCTTGGTCGCGTTGTCGGATGCCGACTTCATCGCCACCATCCGCGCGGCGTGCTCGCTGGCCAGGTTTTCCAGCACGGCGTGGTACACCAGCGATTCCACGTAACGCCCCAGCAGGTGCCGGATCACCGTCTCGGCATCCGGTTCATAGAGGTAATCCCAGCTGTGTTCGCGCTTCAGGATCGCGACCTGGTGCGAGGGATGCGCATCGTCCTGCGGCATCGCCTCCATCTGCTTGGCCGCCGCCGGGAGCGGCACCAGCACGTCGATGTTCGGCCGCTGCGCCATGGTGTTGACGAAGTCGTTGTAGCAGAGGTAGACGCGATCCACGCGGCCCTGCATGAAGGCGTCGTCCACCACCTTGTTCACGCCGATCAATTTCTCGAGCTTGGGGTGGTCGCCCAGGTGGCTCACCGAAGCGATCAGGTTGACCTTGATGCGCCGGAAGAATGCCGCCGCTTTCTGGCCGATCGCGACCACGTCCACCTCGACGCCCTTGTCCTCCCACTCGCGGATTTCGCCGAGCAGCTTGCGGAACAGGTTGGCATTCAGGCCGCCGCACAGGCCGCGGTCGGTGGAAACGACCACGTAGCACACACGCTTCACCGGCCGCTCGCGCAGCGCGGGATGGCGGAAATCTGTGGTCGCCTGCGCGATGTGCGCGATCACCCGCCGCATGTGCTTGGCATACGGACGCGAGGCGCGCATGAGGTCCTGCGCGCGGCGGATTTTCGATGCCGAGACCATCTCGAGCGCGCGCGTCACCTTGCGGGTGTTCGCGACGCTCTTGATCTTGGTGCGGATTTCTCTTGCGCCTGCCATGTATCTTCTCGTGTAGGGCGGGTTTCAACCCGCCATCGCGGCGTAATTCATTGCAAGGCGGGTCAAGACCCGCCCTACGCTCACCAGCTACCCGTTTTCTTGAATTCGTCCAGCGCCGACTTGAACGTGGCTTCGATCTGCTCGTTCCAGTCGCCGGTCTCGACGATTTTGTTCATCAGCGCGCCGTGGCTGCTCGCCATGAACTGATGCAACGCATGCTCGAAGGAGAGGATCTGGTTGATCGGCAGGTCGTCCAGGTAGCCCTTCTCGGCCGCGTACAGCGAAATCGCGAGCTGCGCGATGGACAGCGGCGAATACTGCTTCTGCTTCATCAGTTCGGTGACGCGCTGGCCGCGCTCCAGCTGCGCGCGCGTGGCCGCATCGAGGTCGGAGGCGAACTGCGCGAACGCCGCCAGCTCGCGGTACTGCGCCAGCGCCAGCTTCACGCCACCGGACAGCTTCTTGATGATCTTGGTCTGCGCCGCGCCGCCCACGCGCGACACCGAGATGCCGGCGTTCACCGCCGGACGGATGCCGGCGTTGAACAGGTCGGTTTCCAGGAAGATCTGGCCGTCGGTGATCGAGATCACGTTGGTCGGCACGAACGCGGACACGTCGCCGGCCTGGGTTTCGATCACCGGCAGCGCGGTCAGCGAACCGGTCTTGCCCTTCACCGCGCCGTTGGTCTCGCGCTCGACGTAGGCTTCGTTGACGCGCGCGGCGCGCTCGAGCAGGCGCGAATGCAGGTAGAACACGTCGCCCGGATACGCCTCGCGGCCCGGCGGCCGGCGCAACAGCAGCGAGATCTGGCGATACGCCCAGGCCTGCTTGGTCAGATCGTCATAGATGATCAGCGCGTCTTCGCCGTTGTCGCGGAAGTACTCGCCCATCGCGCAACCGGCGTAGGGGGCGATGTACTGCATCGTCGCCGAATCGGAAGCCGAAGCCGCGACGATGATGGTGTGCTCCAGCGCGCCGAACTCTTCCAGCTTGCGCACCACGTTCGCGATCGAGCTCTGCTTCTGGCCGATCGCCACGTAGATGCATTTGATGCCGGTGCCCTTCTGGTTGATGATCGTGTCCACCGCCACCGCGGTCTTGCCGGTCTGGCGGTCGCCGATGATCAGCTCGCGCTGGCCGCGGCCGATCGGGATCATCGAGTCAATGGACTTGTAGCCGGTCTGCACCGGCTGCGATACCGATTTGCGCCAGATCACGCCCGGCGCCACCTTTTCCACCGGCGAGGTCTTCGCCGCGTTGATCGGGCCCTTGCCGTCGATCGGGTTGCCCAGCGCGTCCACCACGCGGCCGAGCAGCTCGCGACCGACCGGCACCTCCAGGATGCGGCCGGTGGTCTTGGCGACATCGCCCTCGCGCAGGTGCTCGTATTCGCCCAGCACCACCGCGCCGACCGAGTCGCGCTCGAGGTTCAGGGCGAGCGCGTAGGTGTTGCCCGGCAGCTCGACCATTTCGCCGGACATCACGTCGTTCAGGCCGTGGATGCGCACGATGCCGTCGGACACGGCGGTCAGCCGGCCCTCGTTGCGCGCTTCCGCGGCGAGCTTGAACTTCTCGATGCGGCTCTTGATCAGTTCGCTGATTTCGGAGGGGTTGAGTGTGGTGGCCAT
>DASVDY010000080.1:0-2679 GCA_036380855.1 Rhodanobacteraceae bacterium | reverse complement strand
GCTCCTACAACAGCGCGGCGAGGTCCTTGCCGATCTTCTCCGGCGCGTCGGTCGGCGCGTAGCGGCGCACGACCTTGCCTTCGCGATCCACCAGGAACTTGGTGAAGTTCCACTTGATCGCCTCGGAACCGAGCAGGCCGGGCGCCTCGTGCTTGAGGTATTTGTAAAGCGGATGCGCGTGCCCGCCGTTGACCTCGATCTTGGCGAACAGCGGGAAGCTCACGTCATAGTTGGTCGAGCAGAAGTTGCGGATCGCTTCCGCATCGCCAGGTTCCTGGTGGCCGAACTGGTCGCAGGGAAAACCCAGCACCGCAAAACCCTGGTCCTTGTGCGCGCGGTACAGCGCTTCCAGCCCGGTGTATTGCGGCGTGAACCCGCATTTGCTGGCGACGTTGACGATCAGCATGACCTGTCCGCGCCAGTCGCCGAGCTTGCGTGGCCCCCCTTCCAGCGTGTTCGCCTCGAAGTCGTAGATGTCGGTCATGGAGGAATGCTACCGCATCCCACATCGCAGGCCATGGATGGCCGTGTCGAAGTGAGCTTTCCGGGCGCCGTCGCATGACGGCGAGCATCGCAGCGTCAAGCGGGAGCAAGGCGCGACTGTTTGAGCACAGGGATGTGCGAGTTCGCGCCGGCCCGCTTGGCGCGAGAAGCGCAGCGGAGTCTAGCCAACCGGACGTTGGCTAGACCGGCATGCCCGGCGCCAATGGCTTTGGTTACTTTCCCCGAAAGGAAAGTAACCCGCGCCGTGGGACGGCGCGGAAAAAGACATGGATGTCGTGTTGGCGGTGCTAAAGCGGCGCGCTTCGCGCCACCACGGAACTCTTGGCCACGGATGGCAGCTCTCCACAAGGGGAGAAGGGAGTCAAAAGCACTGGGTCCCGGCTTTCCTCGCTCATCAAAGCGCGGCCATCCATGGCCGCTCTTCGCGTCGCCGCGATGACGAGTCTTGAAACGCTGGGCTATAACCAGCTCCCATGGCGCCGCATGTACACCCGCTTCACCACCTGCGTCAGCACCCAGTAGCACACCAGCGTGCCGGCCAGCCACGCGAAATACGGCGGCGGCGGCGCGCTCATGCCGAGCTTGGCGCCGAGCGTGGTGAACGGGATCAGAACGCCCACGCCCATGATCGCGGCGGTGAGTGCCATCACCGGTGCCGAGGCGATGCTTTGCACGAACGGGATCTTGCGCGTGCGGATCAGGTGCACGATCAACGTCTGCGACAGCAGGCCCTCGATGAACCAGCCGGTCTGGAACAGCGACTGGTGCGCGGCCGAGTTCGCGCCGAACACCCACCACATCAGCGCGAAGGTGGTGAGGTCGAAGATCGAGCTGACCGGCCCGATCCGCACCATGAAGCGGCCGATGTCGCCGGCATCCCACTTGCGCGGCTTGCGCAGGTATTCCTCGTCCATGCGGTCGAACGGGATCGAGAGCTGGGAGATGTCGTAGAGCAGGTTCTGGACCAGGATCTGCAACGGCAGCATCGGCAGGAACGGCAGGAACGCGCTGGCGATCAGCACGCTGAACACGTTGCCGAAGTTGGAGCTCGCCGTCATCTTGATGTACTTCATGATGTTACCGAAGGTGATGCGGCCTTCCAGCACGCCCTCCTCAAGCACCATCAGGTTCTTTTCCAGCAGGGTGATGTCGGCCGATTCCTTGGCGATGTCGGTGGCGGTGTCCACCGATATGCCGACGTCGGACTCGCGCAGCGCCGGCGCATCGTTGATGCCGTCGCCGAGGAAGCCGACCGTGTGGCCCCGCCGCTGCAGCGACTTGACCACCCGCGCCTTCTGCAGCGGCGACATCTTGGCGAACACCGTCGTGCGCGCGACCAGCGCGTCCAGCTCCGCATCGTCCAGCGGTTCGATCTCGCGCCCCTGCACCGAGTGCACGATGTCGAGGCCGACCTCTCGCGCGATCTTGCGCGTGACCGCCTCGTTGTCGCCGGTCAGCACCTTGACCTCGATGCCGTGCTGGTTCAGCGCGCGGATCGCGGTGGCGGCGGAATCCTTGGGGGGGTCGAGGAAGGCGAGGCATCCCACCGCGGTCAGCCCGCTTTCGTCCTTGATGCCGTAGGCATGCGCGTGCGCGGGCCGGGTGCGGATCGCCACGATCAGCACGCGCAGGCCGTCCTCGTTCAGCCGTCGGGTCATCGCGCGGATTTCCGCGCGGCGCTCGTCCGTCAGCGGCGCGATCGTGTCGCCGTCCCTCGCAGACGTGCAGATCGAGAGCATCTCCTCGACGGCGCCCTTGCAGATCAGCACGTGCTCACGCTCATCACGAGTGACGATCACGGACATGCGCCGGCGCTGGAAGTCGAACGGGATCTCGTCCACCAGTCGCCAGCGCGCGAGTGTCGCCTCCAGGTCGCGGTGCGACAGCACCGCCTTGTCCATCAGGTTCTTCAGGCCCGTCTGGAAGTGGCTGTTGAGGTAACCGTATTCCAGCGCGTCCTCGGATTCCTCGCCGTGCAGGTCGAGGTGCCGCTCCAGCACGATCTTGTCCAGCGTCAGCGTGCCGGTCTTGTCGGTGCACAGCACGTCCATCGCGCCGAAGTTCTGGATCGCGTTGAGGCGCTTCACCACGACTTTGCGCCGCGACATGGCCAGCGCGCCCTTGCCGAGGTTGGCGGTGACGATCAGCGGCAGCATCTCCGGCGTCAGCCCGACG
>DASVDY010000079.1:0-3428 GCA_036380855.1 Rhodanobacteraceae bacterium | reverse complement strand
CGGCAAGCCGACGGATCGCAAGGAATGGCACATGACGCCGCAGACGATCAATGCCTACTACGACCCGACCACCAACACCATCAACTTCCCGGCCGCGATCCTGCAGCCTCCGTTCTTCTACGCCAAGGGCGACGACGCGGTGAACTACGGCGGCATCGGCTATGTGATCGGCCACGAATCCAGCCACGGCTTCGACGACCAGGGCAGCCAGTTCGACGGCCGCGGCAACCGCGTCAACTGGTGGACGCCGAAGGACAAGCAGGCGTTCGACGAGCGCACCGGGGCGCTGGTCAAGCAATACGACAGCTACACACCGATCCCGGGCAAGCCGGACCTGCACGTCAACGGCAAACTGACGCTGGGCGAGGACATCGGCGACCTCGGCGGACTCAACATCGCCTACACGGCCTTGCAGACCGCGCTGAATGCCAATCCCCAGGAGGCCGACCAGAAGATCGACGGCATGACCCAGGACCAGCGGTTCTTCCTGAGTTCCGCGCGCGTGTGGGAAGGCACCACCCGCGACAAGACCGCAGAGTTGCGCCTGAACGTCGATCCGCACGCACCCGGCAAGATCCGCGCCTTCGCATCGGCAGCCAACATGCCGCAGTTCGCGCAGGCTTTCCAGTGCAAGCCCGGCGACAAGATGATGCACCAGGGCGACAAGCTGGTGAAGATCTGGTAGGAGAGCCGGGGCCCGGGATTCGGCAACCGCTTGAATCGCCCCCACGTTCGAACTTCAAACGCCGCATGCAAGTGCGGCGTTTTTTTTGGTTCTTCACCCAACTGAGGGGAAGAAGGCGCACGACCGACCGGGCAGACTTGCTGTTCTCTAGGCAACAAACTGGGGTCGGCCGTGGCCGATGGAGATTGTATGGCCCAGCTAGGTGGCTGGGAGGGATATGGGGTTGCGGGTTGGCGGCATGAGCAACGTGGCGATCGTCGCTGGCTGATCGTGGAGTTGGTTCCGTCGGATGGTGTTGCGCGCTGTTGCTCAGGCTGTGGTGCGTCGGTGGCAGCGATCCACGACCGCAGCATGCGCCGGATCCGTGACCTGCCGTTGTTCGAGCACCCGGTGGAGTTGCGGGTGCCGCGGCTGCGGCTGGCCTGTCCCGCCTGCGGGCCTCGGCTGCAGCGACTGGCGTGGCTTGACCCACACTGCCGGGTGACGCGTCGATTGGCGGAGAGCGTGGCGCGATTGTGTGCGGTGACTTCGGTCTTGCATGCCGCCCGCTGGTACGGCATCGACTGGAAGACGGCCAAGGCCATCGACTTCCGGAGCTTGGCGTGCCGCCTGGGCCCGGTGGATCTGGATGGAGTGACGCGCATCGCGATGGATGAGTTCGCGATCCAGAAAGGCCACCGGTACGCCACTGTGGTGGTCGATGTCACGCGCAAGCGGGTGCTGTGGGTCGGGCGCGGGCGCTCGCGCGCTGAGGTGCGGCCATTCTTCGAGCTGCTCGGGCCGGAGCGTTGCGCGCAGTTGCAGGCCGTGGCCATGGACATGAACACCGCCTACGATCTGGAAGTGCGCCGGCATTGCCCGAATGCGCGGGTGATCTACGACCTGTTCCATGTGATCGCCAAATACGGGCGCGAGGTCATCAACCGGGTGCGGGTGGACGCCGCCAACCAGTTGCGCCACGACAAACCGGCACGCCGCGTGGTCAAGCGCTCGCATTGGCTGCTGTTGCGCAACCCGGCCAACCTGCAGGCGTCCGAGCGCATCCGCCTGGCCGAGGTGCTGGACGCCAATCAATCGCTGCTTGCCGTACACGTGATGAAGGAACAGCTCAAGGCGCTGTGGAACGCTTCAACCGCCTGGAACTGGCGCAGGGCATGGCGGCAATGGCATACGCAAGCCAACGAAAGCGAAATTCCGGCGCTGATGCACTTCGCCAAGTGCCTGCGACCCTACTGGCGCGGAATCCTCAGCCGGGTGCGCTGGCCGATGCACACCGGCTTGCTCGAAGGCATCAACAACAAGATCAAGGTCATTAAACGCATCGCCTACGGCTATCGTGATGACGCCTACTTCTTCCTCAAGATCCGCGCTGCCTTCCCCGGACTTGGGTGAAGAACCAATAAAAACCCAAAAACCGGGGTCAGAGTGCCTTTTCGCGTACGATGAAAGCCCATGACGCGACTGGGTTCGAAAAGGCACTCTGACCCCGGTTTTTGGGCGCTGGGCGCAATCGCGCTGCTGATTGCGCTGGTGATGCTGCCGAACTTCGTGTGGCTGGCGTACGATCCGCGCGGCCCGGTCTGGGTGGCGGCGCTGGTGTTGCCGCTTGCGATGTTGTGCATCGTGTTCGCGGCACTGGGGCGCTGGTTGTGGATCCCATGCCTGCTGCTGGCGCCACTCGCGTTGCTGGCGCCCCTGGAGACCTATTACATCGCGCAGTACCACCACCCCACTTCGGCGCAGATCATCGCGACGATCGTGGCGACCAATCCGCAGGAAGCCCGGGAATACTTCGGGCGTTCGTTGCTGCCGCTCGGGCTGGTATTGCTGGCGGGCGCGCTGGTGGCGCTGGCCGCCGCGTGGGCGAGCTTTCGCAGCGGCATGCGATGGCGGGGGCACACGCGGCTCGGCCTGCTGTGCGCGGGCATCGTCGCGATGCTGGCGCCGCTGGGTGTCGGCCTGGCGGCCGCCCGCCGCGTGTCCTCGACGGCAAGTCCGGAAGCCGGATCGATCCCGGAACCGCTGCACGATTACGGCGACGCGATCGAGGAAGGCTATCCCTTCGGGGTGATCCCGCGCATCATCGAGTACCGCCATGAGTGGGACCGGATGCGCGCCGAGGCGGCGACGTTCAAGGCCTTCCGCTTCCACGCGCATCGCGCCGGGCCGCCGCCGCAGCGGCGACAGGTGTACGTGCTGGTCATCGGCGAAAGCAGTCGCCGCGCGAATTGGCAATTGTTCGGCTACCCGCGCGCCACCAACCCCGAACTGTCGAAGCTGAAGAACCTGGTTCCGATCACGCATTTCATCAGCACCTGGCCCGAATCGATCGCGGCGATTCCGATGATCCTGACGCGCCGCAAACCCGACATGGCGTGGGACGCGCCATGGCACGAGGCCTCGATCCTGCGGGCGATGCAGGAGGCCGGCTACGAGACGTACTGGATTTCCAACCAGCAGGCGATCGGGGAATTCGATTCACCGGTATCGATGTACGCGTACGAAGCCGAACACGTGGAATGGTTGAACCACGCCTCCTGGAGTGCACCCGGCAGTTACGACCGCGACTTGATCCGCCCGCTGCAGGATGCGCTGCATGCGTCGGACAGGGATCTTTTCATCGTGCTGCACATGATGGGCAGTCACGTGAAATACGACTACCGGTACCCGTCCGCATTCCAGCACTGGAAACCGACGCAACTTTCACTGCCGGGGGAAGGCAGCAGGTTCGAACGCGCCCGCA
>DASVDY010000078.1:0-4023 GCA_036380855.1 Rhodanobacteraceae bacterium | reverse complement strand
CCTTGCCGGGTACCCGGGCACGTGCGGCGCTGACGCGCATTCGCAAGAACGCGCGCGGGTGTGCTCGGGTCCGGGAGGGGGCGTGAGCTCATCGCGAGAAAACCGTCAACACGCCGCGAAGGTAGCCCATGCTGCCCGCTGCGTCCACTGTGCGTGGAACCGGGGCGCGGGTGGAACCGATGTTGCGGTGCGTCAGGCCACGCCGGCCTGACGCGGCGCGGCAGTCGCGTCGGCGGCCAGTTCCAGCTCGATCTCGAAGGCGGCGGTGCGCCGGCGTGCAGCCTCGACGACGGCGCCGGGAAGCCCCTGCTCGGCAACCAGTTGCGCCAGTGCCTGACGATGGCGCTGGTCGAAGTCCGGATCGCGCTGGGCTTCGTCCAGCGCCGCGATCAGGGTGGCCAGCCAGCCGGCGCCGGGGGCGCGCAGCATCAGAAGGATCTCGGGAACGGTCATCGCGTTGTTCGCGTTCATGGCGGGCTCCTGTCGCGTGAAGGTACGTGCAGGAATGATGCCAATCAGCCGGATCGGCACCCACGGAGCCCGAGCCGCTAAACTTCCGCGATGCATTCCACCCGCGACGATGTCCTGATCCTCGGCGGCGGCGTGATCGGGCTGTCGTGCGCCCTGGCCCTGCGCCGCGCCGGCGCCTCGGTGCGCGTGCTGGAGCAGGCCGCGCCCGGCCATGGCGCTTCGCACGGCAACTGCGGCACGCTCACCCCCAGTCATGCCATCCCGCTCTCGGTGCCCGGCGTCCGCCTCAAGGCCCTGCGCTGGATGCTCAGGCGCGATGCGCCGCTGTACGTCAATCCGCGACCCGATCCGGAGCGCTGGCGCTGGCTGCTCGGATTCGCGCGCCGCTGCAACCCCCGGGATGCGCGGACCGCTGCCATCGCGCGCTGCGCGATCCTGCAACGCTCGCACGCATTGCTGCCGCAGTGGTTGGCCGAAGAGGGCATTGACTGCGATTACGCCAGGCGCGGTACGTTGTACGTCCATCGCGACCCGCGCGTGCTGCAGGCCGATCGCGCCGACGTGGACTGGCTGCGCGAACTGGGGCTGGCGGCGGAAGTGCTGGATGCGGAAGCGGTGCTCGCGCGCGAGCCCGCGTTGAAGCCGGGCGTCGTCGGTGGCGTATTGCACGAGGACGATGCGCAGTTGCGGCCGGACCGGCTGGTGGCGGGGCTCGCGCGGCGCGTGCGCGAACGCGGCGGCGCGATCGAAACCGATGCACGCGTCGAGGGGTTCGAGTGTGCAGGCGGCAGGGTCCACGCGGTCCGCACTTCGCGCGGGACGTTTGCCGGCGAGCGGATCGTGTTCGCGCTCGGCGCCTGGTCGCCGCGCATCGCGCGCCAACTCGGCATGCGGTTGCCCATGCAACCGGGCAAGGGGTATTCGATCACCACCTCGCGCCCCGATCCTTGCCCGCGCACCGCGCTGGTACTGCGCGAAGCGGGGGTCTGTGTCACCGCGTGGCAGACCGGGTTCCGGCTTGGCAGCACGATGGAATTCTCCGGTTACGACACCACGCTCAATCGCACGCGGCTGGATGCGCTGCGTCGTGGCGCGCAGGCTTACCTGCATGCGCCGTTCGGGGATCAGCTTCAGGAGGAATGGTGGGGCTGGCGGCCGATGTGCGTGGACGAGGTGCCGCTGATCGGCGCCAGTTCGCGATGGAACAACCTGGTGCTGGCAACCGGGCACGGCATGCTCGGCGTCAGCATGAGCGCGGCAACCGGCGAGCTGGTCGCCGCGCAGGTCGCTGGCGGCAGCCCCATGCTCGACCCCGCTCCTTACGCGCCGGCGCGCTTCGGGCTCTGATGACCAACACCGATACCCGATCCGACCTGCTCGTCGTCGGTGGCGGTTCCGCCGGATTGGCGCTGGCCATCCGCGCGGCCCGGCACGGGGCGAAAGTCACGCTGTTCGAGCCGCACGAACTTGGCGGAACCTGCGTCAACCGCGGTTGCGTGCCGAAGAAGGCGATGTGGCTGGCCGCCGAACTCGCGCGGGCGCAGGAGCTTGCAACCGACATCGGCTTCGACGGCAAGCGGGGGGCGCTCGACTGGCCGGCGTTCATCGCCCGTCGGCAGGCTTACGTCGAGCGCGCGCGGCACGCCTATGCACGGCGACTGGAGGAGCATGGCGTGCGCGTGATTCCGGCGTATGCGCATTTCGTGGATGCGCACACGCTGCTCGCCGACGGCAGGCGTCATGGCGCGCCGCACATCGCGATCGCCACCGGCTCGCGGCCGCGCCAGCTCGAGCTTCCGGGCGTGGCGCTGGGCATTGACTCGGACGGCTTCTTCGCATTGCGCGAATGTCCGCACCGGGTCGGCATCATCGGCGGCGGCTACATCGCCGTGGAACTGGCCGGTGTCTTGAACGCGCTGGGCGCGAAGGTCGAACTGTTTTCGCGCAGCCGCCTGCTGTCGCACTTCGACGCGGAACTGGGCGAGGCGCTGGGCGCGGCGATGGAAGAAGACGGGATCGCGCAGCACGATCGTTGCGCGGTGCAGGGCGCCGTCCGCGAGCATGGCCAGTTGTGGCTCGACTGCGCCGACCATGCGCGGCACGGTCCGTACGACCAGATCATCTGGGCGGTAGGGCGGGTGCCGAATGTCGAGTCGCTGCAACTGAATGCGGCCGGGGTGGCGCTGGGCGAAGACGGCCACGTCGCCACCGACGCATTCGAGAACACCAGCATGGAAGGCGTCTACGCGCTGGGTGACGTCAACGGCAAGCGCGCGCTGACCCCGGTCGCGGTGGCAGCGGGCCGCGCGCTGGCAGAGCGCCTGTTCGGCGGGCAGGCCGATTCGCACCTGGATTACGAGAACATCCCGAGCGTGGTGTTCTCGCATCCGCCGGTCGCGAGCGTGGGCCTTTCGGAAAAGCAGGCAAGGGAGCAATACGGCGAGGCGGTGCACGTGCACATGGCGTCATTCGTGCCGATGCTGCACATGCTCGCCGGCCGCGGGCGGCGCACGCTGATGAAGATGGTGACGATCGGGGACGAGGAGCGCGTCGCCGGCCTGCACGGCATCGGACCCTCGATGGACGAGATGCTGCAGGGTTTCGCGGTGGCGCTGCGGATGGGCGCGAAGCGCTCGGATTTCCTGCGCACCGTCGCGATCCATCCGACGGCGGCCGAAGAGTTCGTGCTGATGCCGTGATCTTGCGAATCGGGAATCGCGGACCGGTCTGCCATTGAATGTCATTCCGGGGCCGCCGCGGATTCATCGCGACGGAACCACGGAGCTCTTGGCCATGGACGGCTGGCCTGCTGCGCGAAGGCGCGCTCTCGCAGGAGCAGATTCCGGATCGCGGCTGCGCCGCGTCCGGAATGACGAAAGGTTATTCTCATTCAACCGACCCACTGACCAAACGAATGGAAAACTTCACCCTTCACCGTGGCGATGCGCCGCTGCTGGTCAGCCTGCCGCACGACGGCACGGCCATTCCCGACGCGATCGCCGCGCGCATGACCCCGCAGGCCTTGCGCGTGCCGGATACCGACTGGCACGTCGGCCTGCTTTACGCATTCGCGAAGGAACTCGGCGCTTCGGTGATCGCGCCGCGCTGGTCGCGCTACGTGGTGGATCTCAATCGCCCGCCGGATGGCCATGCCTTGTATCCGGGCCGCAGCGAAACCGGGCTGGTGCCGTTCAATACCTTCGCCGGCGAACCGATCTATCAACCCGGCGAGGAGCCGGTTGCGGAAGAGGTCGCCGCGCGGGTGGACGCGTATTGGCGTCCTTACCACGCGGCGCTGCAGCAGGAGTTGCAGCGTTTGCGCGACGCGTACGGACGGGTCGTGCTGTGGGACGGCCATTCGATCAGGAGCCGCGTGCCGATGTTCTTCGACGGCGCCTTGCCGGATTTCAACCTCGGCACGGCCAATGGCGCGAGTTGTTCCCCCGCCCTGCAGGCGCGCCTGGCGCAGGTCCTGGACCGGCTCGCCAGCCCGTCGGTGAGCGAGTACAGCCGGATCGTGAACGGCCGCTTCAAGGGCGGCCACATCACACG
>DASVDY010000077.1:0-4880 GCA_036380855.1 Rhodanobacteraceae bacterium | reverse complement strand
ATGTCGGCGCCGGTGTAGACCGTGTTGCCCTGGGTGTCCACGACGCGGTCGGGAATCGGCGGGGCGTTGCGGTAGGCCAGCACCGTGATCATCAGCAGCAGGCCGAAGCCCACCACCATCACGATCCCGAGCGTGCGCAGCCACCACGGCGAAACCGGCCCCTCGTCGCCAAGCAAAGCATCGCTGACCGTGCTCATGCGTCGTCCCTCCTTCGCTTGTGCCGCCGACTCGCCCCGAGGGATGGAACTACTCCGGATCGGCTCAAGCCTGCGTGGTCTTGCGCAACGTCGCTTCATCGCGCACCTGCACCAGCGCGCCGCGCACGCTGATCGCGCCGCTTTCGCTGAGCGTGCGCAGGCCGCGCGAAAGCGTCTCCGGCGCCAGGCCCAGTTGCGCGGCGATCTGCGCCTTCGCTGCGGGCAGCCGCAATTGAGGGCTGCCCTGCAACGCGAGCTGTTCCAGCAGATAGCGAGCCACCCGCGGTACCGCGCCGTGCAGGCTGAGCGCCTCGATCTCGTTCCAGTGCGCCTGGATGCGCTCGGTCATCTGCGCCATCACCGCGCGGCAGGTTTCGAAGGACTCGCGCAGGATGCGCAGGTAAGCCTCGCGTTCGATGGCGACCAGTTCGGAATCCTCGGCCGCCTGCGCGTGCACCGGATAGCGCGGTGGATCGGAAAACAGCACGCTTTCGGCGAAACTCTGCCCGCCGCGCACCATGCGCATGATTTTTTCCGCGCCCTGCGCGGATACCCGGAACAGTTTCATCGCGCCGCAGGCCACGATGTAGAAGGCCTCGGCGCGATCGCCTTGCGAAAACAGGTTCTGCCCGGCGCGCAGGTGGTGGGTATGGAGATACGGTGCGAGCGCCCGCCATTGCGCGTCGCTGATGGCGGCCAGCAGATAGTGCTCCCGCAGCGACTGCGTGTTGCGCTCCACGTCATCCTCCCGCGATCCTGCGCGGAAGGTTAACGCATGGATTTCAGGTTCGCACGGCTTCCACGCGCCCGGGCACGCCGCGCAGCAGCACCGGTGCGATCACGAATAGCCAGATCAGGAAGGCGGCGACCCACACGGAAGCGGCCCAGGTCCACCCGGGCGAGCCGAAGCAAAGCCGCAGCGCCGCAGCGACGGTCGGCAGGATGAACACCAGTACCAGCGGCGGGTTGGCGCGGATCTCGCGCCCGCTGTGCCCGAGCGACACGCGCGTCATCATCCCGAGCGAGAGCGTGCCGAGCGCGCCGACCGTGATGCCGTGGAGGGTTTCGATTTCCGGCTGGTTCCAGGCGCCGGTCAGCCCAAGTCCGCGCAGCAGCAGCCCGGCCGCCAGCCACAGATAACCGAGGTGCAATACCCACAGCATCGGTTCGCGCAGCGTGCCCCAACCGCGCCAGCCGAGCAGCCGCACGAAAGCCAGTGCGGCCAGCGCCAGCATGCAGGCGCCGCGCGGCGCCCCGTCCACGCCGGCCAGGTCCAGCAGCAGCACGATCGCCGCGCCCGCGTTCACGGCGATGTTCAGCGGCTTGAACTGGGTGATCTTGAGGTCCGGGATCTTGCGGCCGGTGAAGAAGGGGACCACGCGCCCGCCGATAGCAAGCATCAGCAGGGTCAGCAGGTCCACGCACACCAGCAGCGCGCGCGTGACGTGCGCGAAATCCAGGCGCACGGCGGCAACGTAGAACCACACGTCCAGTGCGGCGTAGCCGAGCAGGATCGCGACCAGGAACAGGTTGCGGCGATTGTTGCTCAACACGATCACGCGCCCGACCATGAACGCCACCAGGCACAGGTAGGCCACGTCGAAGGCGGCCCCGAGCGGCAGCGGTGCGCCCAGCAGCAGCGCCAGTCGTGCGGCCAGCCAGAGCAGGGTCGCAAGCGTCAGGGTTACCGGCGTGGTAGTGGGCATGCCGGTCCAATGTCCGGATGCGGTGAGCACGAATCCACCGACCAGCGCGCCGGCGAACCCGTACAGCATGGCGTGCGCGTGCCAGGGGATCGGGGCGAGCACCGCGGAGGGGTTCCAGCCCATGTGCAGGAAGAACGCCCACAGCAACATTCCAAGCGTGGCGAACAGGCCCGCGCACAGGAACAGCGGGCGGAACGGCAGCGGCGCGCGCTGGATGGCGTTGGGCAGCGGGATCGAGGCAGGCATGGCGGGAACCCAAGGGTGGCAAATATACAAGACTGAAGTGTGAACGCAGCGGTTGCCTTGACCGCAATCAAGCGCGCATCGGCTTGAACCAATCAGCTTGCGCCACGATCTAAACAGCGCGTTCGAATAGATTTGCGGAACCGGAAAAGGTCATGCGCAGAATCCTGCTGTTTGTCGGCACCAACCTCGCCGTCGTTTTCCTGCTCGGCATCATCGTGCAAGTCCTCGGCCTGGATCGCCTTGCCGCCGTGCAGGGCGCGGGCGGGTTCTGGCCGCTGCTCGGTTTCGCGGCGGCGTTCGGCTTCGGCGGCGCATTCATCTCGCTGGCGATGTCGAAATCCATCGCCAAATGGACCACCGGCGCCCGCGTGATCGGGCAGCCGCGCGACGGCGACGAGCGCTGGCTGTTCGAGGTCGTTCGCCATCACGCGGAGAAGGCCGGCATCGGCATGCCGGAGATCGCGATCTACGACGGGCCGGAGATGAACGCGTTCGCCACTGGCGCCAGCCGCAACCACGCGCTGGTCGCGGTCAGCACCGGGTTGCTGCACGGCATGAATCGCGAGGAGGTTGACGCGGTGCTCGGCCACGAGATCACCCACGTGGCCAACGGCGACATGGTCACCATGACCCTGCTGCAGGGCGTGCTCAACACCTTCGTGATCTTCCTCGCGCGCGTGGTCGGCCGGATCGTGGACGGCGCCATCGGCGGCAACAACCGCGATGGTGGCGGGATCGGCTACTTCGCCGTGGTGATGATCCTGCAACTGGTGTTCGGCCTGATCGCCTCGCTGATCGTAATGGCGTTTTCGCGACATCGGGAATTCAGGGCCGATGCCGGCGGCGCGAGGCTGGCCGGGCGCGATCGCATGATCGCCGCGCTGCAGCGGTTGCAGGCCCAGCACGGCGCCAGCACCTTGCCGCAGGCGATCGCCGCCTTCGGGATTTCCGACCGCGCGGCGCAGGGCCTGGGCCGGTTGTGGATGAGCCACCCGCCGCTGGAGGAGCGCATTGCGGCATTGCGCAATGCGCCGGCCTGATTTGCGCCGCGGCGCCGTTCGGCTGACACTATGCCCGTCCACAACGGCGGACGGGCCATGGCTTTCGACTTCCTCAAGCGTTTCGTCAGCACACCCAGGCCGCCGGAGGCGGAGGCGGCACCCAGCGAGCGCAGGCAGGTGCCGCGGGTGCGTGCGCCCGTGGGTTCGCAAGTGCTGGTGGTGGACGATTCCCCGACCATACGCGCGGTCCTGGGCAAGATGCTGGGTCAGGACGGCTACACCGTGCTCAAGGCGCCCGATGGCGAAACCGCCGTCGAGATGGCGCGCAGCGAGAAACCCGACCTCATCTTCCTGGACATCGTGTTGCCGGGCATGAGCGGCTTCGAGGTGCTGCGCACGTTGCGCCGCGATCCGCAAACCAAGGCCACTCCGATCGTGATGATCAGCGGCAACATGCAGGCCACCGAGCAGTTCTACGTGCAGCGCTTCGGCGCCGACGACTTCATGAAGAAGCCGTTCGGGCGCGCCGAGGTGTTCGAGCGCGTGCGCGCGCTGGTGCAGGCCGGGCGGCTGCCCGAGCGCCCGCCGGAAGTCGAGCCGGTGCTGCCGGCCGACATCAGCGAGGAAGAATGGGCGGCCATTCCGGACGTTGCGATGCCGGATTCACAGACCGGGGACGCGGTGGCCGGCGATGAAGTGGCCCAGGACCTGCCCACGGACGAGGCCACGGAAAAGGTGTGAGTGCGGAACAGGCGGGCGTGCGCGCCGATTCCTGGTTGTGGGCGGCGCGCTTCTTCAAGACCCGGTCGCTGGCGAGGCAGGCGATCGAGACGGGCAGGGTGGAACTCGACGGCGCCGCATTGAAACCATCGCGTGCGCTGCGCTCCGGCGATCGCCTGCGCATCCGGCGCGGCGAGGAAACCTTCGAGGTCGAAGTGCTGGCACTGGCCGGCAAGCGCGGCTCGGCGGCAGTCGCACAGGGGCTTTATCGCGAATCGGAAAGTTCGCGGGCGGCACGGCAGGCCGCGGGCGAACGGCGCCGCGCCGAACGCGCCGGCTATCAAGCCCCACCCGGGAAACCCGACAAGCGCGCGCGGCGGTTGATCCGTGCGCTCGGGGATATTGATTCGTTGTAACCAAAGCTTCTTCGCGGAGAAGGTCCTTCGTCGTCCCGGCGAATGCCGGGATCCAGTGTCTTTGAAAACGGACAGTCACTGGGTTCCGGCTTGCGCCGGAATGACGACACTTCAATTGGCCAGCGCCTTGAGGCGGTACAACGCTTCCAGCGCTTCCCGCGGCGTCAGCGCATCAGGGTCGAGATCGGCCAGCGCACGTTCGGCCGCGGAGGGTTCGCGGCGGGCGAACAGGTCCGCTTGCGGTTTCGACTCGCCGGGATCGTGCGCGGCATTGCGCGATGGCCGCGGAGGGTCGCCGTCCTCCAGTTCCGCCAGCGTGCGCCGCGCTTCGGCGATCACGCTCTTCGGCAAACCCGCCAGGGCCGCGACCTGCAAGCCGAAGCTGCGGTTCGCCGGGCCTTCCTTCACCGCGTGCATGAAGACCAGTTGGTCGCCTTGCTTGCGGTCGTGGTATTCGACCGCGTCCAGGTGCACGTTGGCGATGTGCTCGAACTGCGCGGCCAGTTCCGTCAGCTCGAAGTAATGCGTGGCGAAGAGGGTGAACGCGCGATTGACCGTGGCCAGGTGCACCGCCGCCGCACGCGCCAGCGAGAG
>DASVDY010000076.1:0-2420 GCA_036380855.1 Rhodanobacteraceae bacterium | reverse complement strand
GCGGCAGCGATCGCATCGCACAGCCGCTCCACCGCGATCACTTCCATCTCGCCGATGCGCGATTTCTTCGGGGCATTGGCTTTGGGCACGATCGCGCGCATGAAGCCGTGCTGCGCGGCTTCCTTCAGGCGCTCCTCGCCGTTGGGCACCGGACGGATCTCGCCGGACAGGCCGACCTCGCCGAAGGCGACGGTCTTGTCCGGCAGCGGCCGGTCGCGGAACGAGGACAGCACCGCAAGCAGCACCGGCAGGTCGGCCGCGGTTTCGCCCACGCGGATGCCGCCGACCACGTTGACGAACACGTCCTGGTCGTAGACCGCCGCCCCGCCATGGCGATGCAGCACGGCCAGCAGCATCGCCAGGCGATTCTGTTCCAGGCCCAGCGCCACCCGCCGCGGATTGCCGAGCGATGACTGGTCCACCAGCGCCTGCACTTCCACCAGCAGCGGGCGCGTGCCTTCGCGCGTCACCATCACCGCGCTGCCGGAGGTCGGCTGCGGGTGCGCGGAGAGGAAAATGGCCGAAGGGTTGGGCACTTCGCGCAATCCCTTGTCCGACATCGCGAACACGCCCAGTTCGTTGACCGCGCCGAAGCGGTTCTTGAACGCGCGCAGCACACGGAAACGCGAGCCGGTTTCGCCTTCGAAATACAGCACAGCGTCCACCATGTGCTCGAGCACGCGCGGACCGGCGATACCGCCTTCCTTCGTCACGTGGCCGACCAGGAACACGCAGGTCCCGGTTTCCTTGGCGAAGCGCGTCAGCCGGGCGGCGGATTCGCGCACCTGGCTGACCGAACCCGGCGCGGCGGTCAGCAGTTCGGTCCAGATGGTCTGGATCGAATCCACCACCAGCACGCGCGGCTTTTCCTTCTGCGCATGTTCAAGGATGCGCTCGACGCAGGTTTCGGCCAGCGCGCGCAACGGTTCCAGCGCGATGCCCAGCCGGCGCCCGCGCGCGGCGACCTGCGCCAGCGATTCCTCGCCGGTGACATAAATTCCCGGTAACGAGGCGCCGAGCGCGCCGAGCGTCTGCAGCAACAGGGTGGACTTGCCGATGCCCGGATCGCCGCCGACCAGCACGACCGAACCTTCCACCAGCCCGCCGCCCAGCACGCGATCGAGTTCTCCGATCGTGGTCGGGTGACGCGCTTCGGCTTCATTCGCGATCGCGACCAGCGGCTGCACCCGCGCGGCATCGGTGGCACCCGCATAGCCGGCATTGCGCGCGCCGCCCGCAGCCGCGGCTTTCGCCGGCTGCACCACGAATTCCGACAGCGTGTTCCAGGCGCCGCAGGCCTCGCACTGGCCCTGCCACTTCGGATATTCCGCACCGCAATCGGCACAGACGTAGGCGGTCTTGGCTTTGGCCATCAGTGGCCGTCCTCGGTAAACAACACCCGTCGCGTCACGCCGCAGGTCAGCTCGTACGAAATCGTCCCGGCATGATGCGCGACGGTTTCCGCCGGCAGTTCCGGCCCCCACAGCACCACGGTGTCGCCGACGCGCGCGCCGGGCGCATGGCGCAGGTCCAGCGTGACCAGGTCCATCGAGACGCGGCCGACGATCGCGGCCTGCACGCCATTCACCAGCACGGGCGTTCCCGACCGCGCGCCGCGCGGATAACCGTCGCCGTAGCCGATTGCGGCCACTCCGACGGGCATGTCTTCTTCGCATTCATAGGTCGAGCCGTAACCGACGTGCTCGCCGCGCCGGATCGCGTTGATCGCGATCAGTCGCGTGGAAAGCGTCATCGCGGGCTGGAATCCGAAGTCCGCGCCGGTCTTGCCTTCGGCCACGGACAATCCGTAGAGCAATCCGCCGACGCGCACCCAGTCGCCCCGCGCTTGCGGCCAGCCCAGCACGCCGGCGGAGTTGGACAGCGCGCGTTCGGCCGCGAGACCGCGCGTCGCATCCTCGAAACACGCGATCTGGCGAGCGGTCAGGTCGTTGTCGAAAGCCTCGGAGGAAGCGAAATGCGTCATCAACACGATGTCGGGATCCACGCTCGTCATCGCGCGCAGGCGTTCGTGCAGCTCCGCCGCGCGTGCCGCCGGGAAACCCAGGCGGTGCATGCCGGTGTCCAGCTTCAGCCACACGCGCAGGCGCTGCGTGCTTTTTTCCGCGGCGAGCAACGCCAGTTGCGAGTCGTGGTGGATCACCGCTTCCAGATCCAGCCGGCGCATTTCGGCGAGGTCGCTCGCCGCGTCCGGCCCGCTCAGCACCACGATGCGGTTGCGATGGCCCGCCGCGCGCAGGCGCAAGCCGTCCGCGATCGAAGCCACGCCGAACGCATCGGCCTCCGACAGCGCGCGCGCGCAGCGCTCCAGGCCATGGCCGTAGGCGTCGGCCTTGACCACCGCCATGACCCTGGCACTTCCGCTGAGCGCACGGACGCGCGCGAGATTGGCGCGCAGGGCG
>DASVDY010000075.1:0-9849 GCA_036380855.1 Rhodanobacteraceae bacterium | reverse complement strand
ACTGTCTGGCGGGATCCAAAGCGTCGCGAGCGAAGGCGGATGCGGGCCCTGGTGCGCTCAAGCCGATGGCATCGGGCCGAGCGCGAGCTTCCAGGCCGCTCGCTAATCGCTCCACGGCTCCAGGGCATCCGCGTAACCGCCCAGCAGTTCCCACAGCGGCGCCTGCTTGTCCTCGGGAATGCGTGCGAACGCAAAACCGATGCAGTCCGCGGAAACGCGCGCGACGCGCGCTTCGAGATGGATGTTGAGGTTCTCCTGGAACAGCATGTCCAGGACCCAGAGGTCGCCCGGTTCGCCCTTCCAGTTCGTCGGGCGCGTGATCAGCGCACCGGTGGCGGAGATGTCTTCGAGCTCGGTCGCCCAGACGTCGCCGCGGCGACTCATCAGCACCGCGATCTGGCTTTTCATGCGTGCGTGCCGGAGTCCGGCCGCGCGGGGCGATTGCCTCTCTTCACTCATTACGTTCATGCGTCCCCAATGCTCGCCCGCGAACCAGGCTTCCTTCCCCGAATCTGGCGTTGATGCGATCCTGCACGCCGTCGGAAGCGTCGGCCTCGCGCGTGAACAGGTCCGTCTGTGCAGCCACCTCGAACCCGCCGAGGCTCACCCCCAGCAAACGCAGCCTGGGTTCCCGGCCGGATTGCCACCATTTTGCTAGCAAGTCGCGGGCCATGGCGTGGATTTCGGCCGTTGCATCCGTGGCAGACGACAGGGTTGCCTGCCGGCTGTGGGTGACGAACGGCGGTTCGCGCAGCTTGAGGTGCACCACCCGGCCACGCAGGCCGGCCTGGCGGGCGCGCGAGGCCACCTTTTCGCACAGCCGCAGCAGCCACGCCGCTGCCTGTTCGAAAGTCTCGAGGTCGTGGGCAAAAGTGGTTTCGGCGCCGATGGATTTTTCCCTGGCGTCCGGCTGCACAGGGCGTTCGTCCTCGCCTCGCGCGAGCGCCTGCAGGCGCGCGGCGTCGCGGCCCAGCGCTCGGCCCAGACGCCCCGGCTCGGCCCGGCGCAAGTCGCCGATGGTGCGGATGCCGATTGCTTCCAGTGCGGCCTGCGCCTGCCGGCCCACCGTCCACAATCGTCCGGCCGGGAGCGGATCGAGCACGGCGCGGACTTTGTCGGGCTCGATGTGCAGCAGTCCGTCGGGCTTGCCCAGCTCGCTTGCGAGCTTGGCCAGCAGCTTGTTGTGCGCCATGCCGATGGACGCGGTGAGCCCCGTGCGTTCGCGGATGTCCCCCTTGAGCTTGCGGCCGATCGCGACGATGCCACCGAACAGCCGCAAGCTGGCGGTGACGTCCAGGAACGCTTCGTCCAGGGAAAGGCCTTCGATCACCGGCGTCGCTTCGGCGAAGACTTCGAACACCCGCGCCGACACTTCGCGATAGCGGTCCATCCGCGGCGCCACCCAGATCGCCTGCGGGCACAGGCGCTGCGCCTGCAGGCTGGGCATTGCCGAGCGCACGCCGAACGGGCGCGCCTCGTAGCTCGCCGTCAGCACCACGCTGCGCTGGGCCGGAAAACCCACGATCACCGGACGGCCGCGCAATTCCGGGCGGTCGAACTGCTCGACCGCGGCGTAGAACGCGTCCATGTCAACGTGCAGGATGGCCCTCATGCGCGAAGCTTAACCGCCTCTGTAAAACGCTGGACTTGTTTGACGCGGCCTCGTAATCTAGCCCCATCGAGTGGGAAACGGGATGGCGAGAAGCCGCCCGCCACGCACGCTGAAGTCCTCGCCCAAGGGCGACCCGATACGACGAAGTCTTCGCGCGAACGCGGTTCGCGAGCGTGTGCCATGGCGCGCGTATGACCCGCCGTGCAGTCGCAGGATTCAATGCCCCGCACCCGGCGCAGCACGCCGGGATGCGCACCCGAATGACGTTGTTCCTTTTGTCATGATCAGTGCCGGATGAGCACCCAAGCAGCGCAAGTCGAAGCGCCACCCGCCGAGGGCGAGGCGCCCGTCGCAGCCAATACGGCCATGCACGCACCGCAGCAGCAGGAAATGCCGCTGGCGGTGGTGCGCGGCCAGCCGGTGCTGCAGATGCCGCAGGACCTGTACATCCCGCCGGACGCGCTGGAAGTCATTCTCGAAGCGTTCGAGGGCCCGCTCGACCTGCTGCTTTACCTGATCCGCCGGCAGAACCTGGAAATCCTCGACATCCCGGTCGCCGAGATCACCCGGCAGTACATGGAATACATCGAGGTGATGCGCGAACTGCGGCTCGAGCTCGCGGCGGAATACCTGGTGATGGCCGCGATCCTGGCCGAGATCAAGTCGCGCCTGCTGCTGCCGCGACCGCCTTCCGAGGAAGGTTCGGAAGAGGACCCCCGCGCGGAACTGATCCGCCGCCTGCAGGAATACGAACGCTTCAAGAAGGCGGCGGAAGACATCGACACGCTGCCGCGGATGGAGCGAGACACGGACGCGGCATACGCCTTCGTGCCCGACCGGCAGGTGGTGAAATTGCCGCCCCCCGTGGACATGCGCGAAATGCTGCTGGCGCTGCGCGACGTGCTCAAGCGCGCCGAACTTTTCGGCCACCACGCGGTGGAGCGCGAACCGCTTTCGGTGCGCCAGCGCATGGGCGAGGTGCTGCGCGCGCTGGGTGATGGCGCGTTCCATCGCTTCGAGTCGCTGTTCGACGTTTCCGAAGGCCGGCTCGGGGTCGTGGTGACGTTCCTGTCGCTGCTGGAACTGGCCAAGGATCGCCTCGTCGAGATCGTGCAGGAAGCGCCGCTCGCCGCGATCTACCTGAAGGCGCGCGCGACCGAAGCGACTGAGTGATTCAAGGCAAGAGCAGATCAGTCCGCCAATAAACGCAAATGAACGCCAATAGAGCAAAAGCTCGCAGGATTTGCTCTTTCCATTTGCGTTTATTTGCGTTCATTCGCGGACCAGATGCTTTTCGTATAGCCGCACAGTGAGGCATAAGTGGAACAGGACAAATTGAAGAACATCGTCGAGGCCGCCCTGCTCGCCGCGCAGCAACCGCTGACCGTGGCGATGCTGGCCGCGCTGTTCGCCGACGAGGAAGCGGTGACCCATGCCGAGCTGGCGCAGGCGCTCGAAGCGCTCGGCAACGAATGCGAGGGCCGCGGCGTGGAACTGGTCGAGGTCGCCTCGGGCTTCCGCTACCAGGTGCGCGAGGCCGTGCATCCCTGGGTCGCGCGCCTGTGGAGCGAGCGCCAGACCAGATATTCGCGCGCACTGCTGGAAACCCTGGCGCTGATTGCCTACCGGCAGCCGATCACGCGCGGCGAGATCGAGCAGATCCGCGGCGTCGCGGTGGCGACCAGCATCATGCGCACGCTGGAAGAACGCGAATGGATCCGCGTGGTCGGTTACCGCGACGTACCCGGCAAGCCGGCCCTGTTCGGTACCACCCGCAACTTCCTCGACTACTTCAACCTGAAGTCGCTCGACCAGCTTCCGACGCTCGCGGAAATCCGGGATCTGGAAGACATCGAACCGCAGCTCTCGCTGGTCGCCGGCGTGGATGCTCCGGAAGTGGCCGATGCCGAAGATGCGCTCGGCACCGGGGACGCGGCCGTGCCAACCGATGAGATTGACGACAGCGGGCATGGCCAAGCCCGGGATGCGCTGTCGGCGGGGAGCGAAGCATGAACGCGCGCGGCGTGCTCAGCCTGAAACGCGGCGACGCAAATGTCGCCCTGGAAGAACGCCTGCACAAGGTGCTGGCCAACTCGGGCCTGGGTTCCCGGCGCATGCTGGAAGAGCGCATCGCCAACGGCGAGGTGCTGGTCAACGGCTCGCCGGCGCAGACCGGCTCCAGCGTGCGCGCCGGCGACCGCGTGGAACTGGATCGCAAGCAGTTCGTGGTCGCCACCGACACCCGCGACAACGCCGAGGTGATGCTCTACCACAAGCCGGAAGGCGAGCTGACCACGCGCGACGACCCGGAAGGCCGCCCGACCGTCTTCGAACACCTGCCCGCCCTGCGCGGCTCGCGCTGGATCGCGATCGGCCGCCTGGACACCAACACCACCGGCCTGCTGCTGCTGACCACCGACGGCGAACTGGCCAATGCACTGATGCATCCCAGCCGCGAGATCGAGCGCGAATACCTGTGCCGGGTGCACGGCGAGGTGCCGGACGAGACGCTCGCCAAGTTGAAATCCGGCGTGCAACTGGAAGACGGTCCCGCGAAGTTCGACGAGATCCACGTCGTCAATCGCGGCGATGGCAGCCACCAGTGGTTCCGTGTGGTACTGCACGAAGGCCGCAACCGCGAGGTGCGCCGGCTGTGGGATAGCCAGGGCTTCCTGGTCAGCCGGCTGAAGCGCATCCGCTACGGCAACGTGACGCTGCCGCGCGGTTTGCGGCCCGGCCAGCACGAGCCGCTTTCCGCCGAGGGCGTGACCGCGCTTCGCGAGCTTGCCGGCGCCGGCGCGCCGCAGCCCACTCTCACGCTGAAACCCGTGCTGCACCAGCGCAGCAGTGCGCGCCGTTCGATCACCGAAGTGCGTCCGGCCGAAAATCCCAAGGCATGGACCGGCGTGCACCATGGCGAAGCACGCGAACTGACCGCTTTCGATCGCGTGCGTCCCGACGATTTCACGCCCGGTCGCGGCAAGCGCCGGCGCGGACCGCCGGGCCGCGAGGTCAACGGCAACGTGGCGCGGCCGGAGAATCCGCAGCGCAAGCGCAACAAGAATCGCCGCGGTGTTGCGCCGGGCCAGGAGCTGCCGTCCGTGCGCACCTGGTTCGCCGGCGAGACGCGCAACGACTCCCGCGGCGGTCGCGGCCGTCCGCAACCCGGTGGCCAGCGCGACGGCCGCCCGCGTGGACCGGGCGGCAATGCGGGTCGCCCGGGGGGCGCGCGGGACGGGCGCCCCGGTGGTGGTCGCCCCGGCAACGCAAAGCCGGGCGGCAATCGCGGGCCGCGTCGCGATGGTGGTAACCGGCCGCCCCGGGGTTGAGCAATGCCTGAAGTCACCATCTGGCACAACCCGCGCTGCTCGAAGTCGCGTGGAACGCTGGAATTGCTGCGCGAGCGCGGCGTCGAGCCGGCGGTGATCGACTACCGCGAGAACCCGCCCGATGCGCGCGAACTCTCGCATGTCCTCGACCTGCTCGGGATGCAGCCGCGCGAACTGATGCGTCGCGACGAAGCCGAATACGCGGGCCTGAAACTCGACGATCCCGCGCTCACGCGCGATCAGTTGATCGCCGCGATGGTCGCGCACCCGATCCTGATCCAGCGCCCGATCGTGATCGCCAATGGCAAGGCCGCGATCGGCCGGCCGCCGGAAGCGGTGCTCGGTATCCTGTAGGAGCCAGCTCGCTGGCGATTGGCGCGCAGCGCCGCTTTCGTTCGCCTGCAACCAGGCTCCTGCATCAGCCGAGCGTGAACGCGTCGGCGTCCATCCACGCCGGGAAGCGCTTGCGGAAATCCTCGAGGTCCGCGCCCGACAGCGTGGTCGTGGTCACCAGCTCCTGGTCGCTGTCTTCCGACAATGCCGTCCCAAGGAAATCGAGCACCGCGCTCGCGCCGGCATATTCGTGGCCGTTGCCGTCCACCCCCACGCGGTTGACGCCCGCCACGTAGCAAAGGTTCTCGATCGCACGCGCCCGCAGCAGCGTGCTCCACGCGTACGCGCGCGGCGATGGCCAGTTGGCGACGTACACCAGCAGGTCGTAGTCGAACCCTTTCTGCGGATCGTGGCGGTTGCGCGAGAACACCGGAAAGCGCAAGTCGTAGCAGACCAGCGGGCAGATCTTCCAGCCGCGCCATTCCACGACCAGACGCTCGCGTCCGGGCGCATAACGCTTGTGCTCGTCGGCGTAGCGGAAAAGGTGGCGCTTGTCGTAGTGGCGCACCTCGCCGTCCGGCGTCACGAACAGCAGGCGATTGAAGACATCCTCGCCCACGCGCAACTGCACGCTGCCGGTGATCGCCGCATCGAGCGCCTTCGCCTGCTCGCGCAGCCACGCGACGGTCGGGCCGTCCATCCTCTCGGCGTGCGCGATCGCCTCGTTGGAGAAACCGCTGGTGAAGGTCTCCGGCAGCACGATCAGGTCGGTGCGACCGTGCAGCGGCGCGATCAGCGCACCGTAATGCTCGCGGTTGCCGGCCGGGTCGTGCCAGCGCGTGTTGCCCTGGACGAGGGAAATGTTCAGCGGCTGCATTCGATTCACCAGGAAAATTCCCAGACACGGATCAACGCGGATGGAACCCGGATAAAGCTATTGACCTGCAATCATTCCCGCTGATGGCCGAAGGTCGAGCTTCGCGGCGGAGCTGTCGGGCATCCATGAAAAAAATCCATCCGTGATTTTACGCGTCCGCCCGTGTCCAGGCTTCGGCTTTACAGCTTGCGCAGGCGCCCCGCTGCGGCAACCAGCGTCTCGTCGCTCTTGGCGAAGCAGAACCGCACCAGCTTCGCATCCGGCGCGGTTTCGTAGAAGGCGGATACCGGGATCGCCGCCACGCCCGCTTCGCGCACCAGCCACTCGCAGAAATTCAGGTCGTCGGTGTCGCGGATCGCCGAATAATCGGCGAGCTGGAAGTAGCTGCCCGCAACGTGCGGCAGCTTGAAACGCGATCCGGCCAGCAACTCGCGGAAGCGGTCGCGCTTGGACTGATAAAACGAGGCAAGATCGGCCACGTGTTGCGGATCGCTCTCCATCACCTCGGCGAACGCCCATTGCGCCGGCTGGAACGTGCAGAACGTCAGGTACTGGTGCACCTTGCGGAACTCGGCCGTGAGCAGTTTCGGCGCGACGCAGTAACCGACTTTCCAGCCGGTGCAGTGCCAGGTCTTCCCGAACGAACTCACCACCAGGCTGCGTTCGGCCAGTTCCGGCTTGCGCAACACGCTCATGTGCTTCGCGCCGTCGTAGACGATGTGCTCGTACACCTCGTCGGACAACACCAGCAGTCCGTGCTGCATCACGATTTCGGCCAGGGCATCCAGGTCCGATTGCGTGAAGATCGCGCCGGACGGGTTGTGCGGTGTGTTGATGATGATCAGCCGGGTCTTCGCCGTGACCGCGTCGCGCACGCGCTGCCAGTCCACGGCGAAGTCCGGCAGCCGCAGCGGCACGTGCACGGCCTGCGCGCCGGCCAGCTCGATCGCCGGTTCGTAGCAGTCGTAGCAGGGGTCGAGCACGATCACCTGGTCGCCCGCATGCACCGTCGCGGCGATCGCCGCGAAGATCGCCTCGGTCGCACCGGACGTCACCGTCACTTCGGTGTCCGCGCTCACGCGACGGCCGTAAAAACGCTCGGTCGCCAGCGCGATCTGCTCGCGCAATTTCGCGATGCCGCTCATCGGCGCGTACTGGTTGCGCCCTTCGTTCATCGCGCGCGCCAGCGCATCGCGCAGGTTCTGCGGCGGCTCGAAGTCCGGGAAGCCCTGCCCCAGGTTCACCGCCTTGTGCTCCAGCGCGAGCTGGCTCATCACGGTGAAGATCGTGGTACCGACCTTGGGCAGTTTCGTTTCGATTTGCATCGGGGTATCCCGGCTGGCCTGCAGACCAGCCGGAATGCTAGCACGCGGCCGTTACTTCATAGCGCACGGCGCCCGCACTCCTCGTGTTGCCGGCGCGTCGTCTCGGGCAAGCGTTCCGCCAGGAAATCCACGAAGGCTCGCACCGCCGGCAGCAGGCCACGACGGCTGGGGTAGACGAAGTGCATCACCCCCTGCGGCGCGCTCCAGTCCGGCAACACGACTTCCAGTTCGCCGCGCGTGATCGCCGGCGCGCAGACGAACTCCGGCAGCAGCGCCACCCCGATGCCGCGTCGTGCAGCTTCCAGCATCACGTTGAAGTCGCCGCAGATCAGTCGCGGCTGGATCTCCACCCTCACCCGTTCTTCGCCGGGGCCGATCAGTTCCCACTCGTGCGCACCCTCGCGCTCCAGCAGCGACAACGCCGGCAGTGCGGACAGATCCGCGGGCCGCCGTGGCCGCCCGTGCATGCCGAGCAAGGCCGGGCTCGCCACCGGCAAAACGCTGGAAAGCCCGAACGTGCGCAGCACCAGCGCGGCGTCGGTGTCGAGCCGGGTGCGAACGCGGATCGCGACGTCAATGCCCTCGTCAATGACGTCCACGCGCCGGTCGCTCGAGAGCAACCGAACCTGCACCTTCGGGTAACGGTCGAGAAATTCCGGGAGCAGATAGGCGATCACGGTCTGCGCCAGCGACACCGGGCAACTCACCCGCACCGCACCGCGCGGCTCGCCGCGCAGGCTTTCCAGATCCTCGAACGCCGCCCGCGCTTCGCCGACGATGTTTTCGACGTGTCGGTAGAAGCGCTCGCCGGCCTCGGTCACCGCAAACCGCCGCGATGTGCGCTGCAGCAGACGCACGCCCAGGCGGTCCTCCAGTTGCGAAACGCGCTTGCTCAGCCGCGACTTGGGCACGTTCAGCGCGCGCCCCGCGGCGGAGAAGCCGCCGTGCTCGACAACCGCGGCGAACAGGTACAGGTCGTTGAGGTCAGGCACGGACTGAGGCGGGGCCACGGCGTTCTCCGCGGTGAACGATGCGTTCGAGCCGCGCCATCTTATCGAAACCCGGGCGTGTTCCTATCTTTGCATGCAGCCGATCAAGGCCTGTCGCAAGGAACCGCCATGAACCTGCTGCACATCGATTCAAGCGTGCTGGGCGAGAACTCCGCTTCGCGCGCATTGAGCTCCGCCATCGTCGCCCGCCTGCGCGCGGAACACCCCGGCTTGCACGTGCGCTACCGCGACCTCGCCGCGCAAAGCCTGCCGCATTTCACGCCGATGCTGGCCGAGAGCGACCCGTGCGCGCGCCGCAATGCCGAGGTGCTCGATGAATTCCTCGCAGCGGATGTCGTGGTGATCGGTGCGCCGATGTACAACTTCACCATTCCCAGCCAGTTGAAGGCGTGGGTGGATCGCATCCTGATCGCCGGCAAGACGTTCCGGTACACGGAGAATGGACCGCAAGGGCTCGCCGGTGGCAAACGCATGATCATCGCCTCCGCGCGCGGCGGCATTTACAGCGAAGGCGCGGCGAAAGCCGTGGACTTCCAGGAGAACTACCTCCGGCATGTGTTCGGCTTCATCGGCATCACGAACCTGGAATTCGTGCGCGCCGAGGGGCTGAACCTCGGCGCCGACCGGCGCGAGGCCTCGCTGCGCCGCGCGCACGAGCTGATCGAGGCGGGCGCCGTCGCGGCCGCCTGAAAAGCCGGCTCAGCGTCCACTTTCGGGCGCCATCAGCCACCCGGCGCAGCGAGCACCGAAAAGCCCACGCTGTCCCAGCCGCCGTCGCCCGCCAGTGCCGTGAGCGCATGCTGGCCCGGCTGGCCGAACGTAAGCGTGACCGGGCGATCCGACTCGCTGTGCGCCTGCAGGCGACCATCCAGCAACCATTGCACCGGGCCCTGCGCGCCGAGTGCGCGCAGGGTGATGCGCAGCGGTTTGTCGCTGTTGGGCGCACGGCGCAGGATCGCCTCATCGTCGAGTCCACTGATGCGAAGCACGCTCGCGCGCTCCAGCGCATCCGCCGCGCACCCGGGCGCGAGCGGCGGCAACGCCTCTTGCTTGCGGTCGTCCACGCTCAGCCAGGGCGCCAGCAGTGCCGGCCAGCGCGCGATCACCGCTTCGTGTTCGCCCTTGCCATGGCACCCGCCGCTCAGCCGCCTGCCCTTGGCATCCACGCGCAACACCAGCTTGCGGGCAATCCACGCGCCCGGACCGCGCTCGACGAAGGTGGGTGGCAGCGCATCGTTCAACACCCAGGCATGGCGGTGCTGGCGGCACAGGGTCGGCTCGGTCGCAGCCGCCGCGCCGCCCAGCGGCCAGCAGATGTCTTCCGCGCGCACGCTGGCCGGTTTCGGGGCGTGCACGCCACCGC